>JBNJEC010000095.1:0-2514 GCA_051745505.1 Bacillota bacterium | reverse complement strand
TCAAGCTCGGTTTCTGAGAGCTTTCTTATGATCTTCATGGGACTGCCAAGTGCGAGGCTTCCGCTTGGCACGGTTTTACCGGGAGGCACCACGGTGCCTGCGGCGACGAGTGCGCCTTCTTCAACGGTCGCACCGTTTAGTATGGTGCTGTGCATGCCGATGAGTGCATTGTCTTCGACAGTGGCCGCGTGGATGATGGCACTGTGGCCGATGGTTACGTTGCGTCCGATAACGGTCGGCTCATCCAAATCCGTATGAATGACTGCGCCGTCTTGGACATTTGTGTTGTCGCCAATGGTGATGGGTGCCATATCGGCTCTCACAACACTGTTGAACCAGATGCCGACGTTTTTACCGAGGCGTACGTCACCTACAACCTGCGCGCCTTCAAAGACGTGGCTAGTCTCAGGGATATCTGGAGTTTTATCTTTGTATGTGTGTATGCTCACACAATCATCCTTTCTTGATTGCATCAATTGTTTTGTCGTCAAGTTCCAGGGTCTTCCACAAATAGGCTGCTGCAGTTGATTCGTAAGGGTAGAAGTACTCCTTGAAACTATCGAGATTGTCTTCGACATCATAGAGCTTCTTGATGGCGTTTTCTATGCCTTTGTCATTGAGAGAAAGCACGTGTGGGTTTTGAAGACACACGAACAAAAACATCTCAACGGTCCATTCGCCGACGCCCTTGACGCTTTTAAGCGTGCGCCGGACAGTTTGAATGTCCTTGTCCTTGAGTGCGTAGATGACGTCTTTCATCTCTGCGAGTCTCAGAATGGTATCGGCTTTCATCTTGGAAATGCCTAGCAAGTGCATTTCCTTCTTGCCGAGTTTAATCAGGGCTTTCGGGGTAATCTCGCCCGCTTTTTCCTTCAGGCGATCCATGAGAATGCCTTTGACGTGTTCACTGATTTGCTGGCCCATGATGGTATCGACCAGTGCGTGGAACGGATCGTCAATGGTAGGTTCGGTGGGCACATCGACGGACGTGATCAAACGTTTCATGATCGGGTCCAGTTTTTTTAGATGTGTGATGGCGTCCTCTGTGATTGGAAAAGACAAAGGCCTCACCTCCGTTTTCAATATTATAGCATATAAAGACAGTGTTTCAATATGGGATACTTTCAAGGAAAAAGAGGGGGCTTTCCAGGTTTCAAAAGTCCCCCTGGCGTGTTACAATATAGCAAGGTGATAATATGAACGGTTTTAGACTTTTTACCCCAACAGATACCTACGTCAAAGAAGGAATGCTTGGCCAAAACGCGCCTTTTTCTCTTGATTACGAGCATGCCCTCATAGTGACGAGTAAAAATATTTCAAACGCACGTTACGGGGCGCTTGAAACTTTGCGTACCATGCTTGAAAAAGAAGGTGTGAAAGTGAGTGTCTTCGACGAAGTCACAAGACCTCTACACGCCAAAACGGTGCTCAAGGCTGCGTACTACGCCAATGAAAACGACGTTGACCTCATCGTCGGGCACGGAAGCGCCAAGGCCATTGACGCGGCCAAGGTGGTGGGCCGCATGGTAAGAGAGAACCCTGAATTCCTTGATGCCTGGCTTTCCAGCAAATACCGCCCGCCCTTTGAAAACGACCCGGTCGATGTCATTAGCGTGCCTACGACGCTTACGCTTACAGCGTCTCTCAATCACAAGATTTATCTTTACAACCCAAAAGGCAACCGCTACGAACGGTTGAAGGATTCCTCCTTCACCCCAAAAGCAGCCATAATCGACCCTACGCTTTTCACAACCCTTGATGAAGAAACGCTTTATGGAAGCGTGTCTGATACGACCATCAAGCTTTTTGATCTTCTTGGCCAGAACATTTCGCCTTTTCACACCGACTTGGCCCAGGCTGCGCTCAAAAGACTCATCAGAAGCGCAGAAGGCCTTGAAAATGATATCCATGATCAGGAAACCCTCTCAAACCTCGCACATGCGAATGTGCTCTTGTCAAGCATGTTCGTAAAGAAACCTTATTTCCCGCTTCACATGCTCAATGACGCCATCTTGGGTTTTCACCCCGAACTGTTTTACAGCCGGTTTTTAAAGAAAGCGTCCCTTCACTATATTGATCACAGACTCCCACAAATCAGTGAAGAAAGAATAAAGGTCATGCAAGAAACTTTCAAGGGAAGTGCCTACGAACAAGAAACACTCAAAGAAAGCTTTGTGGCACTCTTTTCACCATTCATCCGTCAAAGCGAACTTATTACACTCAAAGAAAAACACTACCCTGAAGATTACCTCATTCACTTAAAAACGCTTTATCCTGCGTTCAGCGCACTCAAGGATTCCGTGGTCTATGCGATCATCGATCAGACCATTCGGTAAAAGGAGAGGGTTTTATGAAATTCATCCATGTAGCGGACATTCACCTTGGCGTGACTTTGTCCCATGCATCGTTTAAAAACGCACATCAGCATACCCGCCGCGTCCAGGAACTAAGGGACGCGTTTTTCCGTCTGATGGACTATGCAGAAGAAGAGAAAGCGGACATGCTTTTCATCGC
>JBNJEC010000094.1:0-2613 GCA_051745505.1 Bacillota bacterium | reverse complement strand
CGGGGCGTCTTCAGGCAATACATGGATGCCCTCTTCCTGGTGGAACTTGTGATCGATGCCGATTTCAGTGAGGCTGCAGATCATGCCGTTGGATTCGATGCCTCTTAGTTTCGCCTTTTCAATCTTGAAGTTGCCCGGAAGGACGGCGCCGTCCACGGCGACGATGACTTTCTGGCCACCATCTACGTTGCTTGCGCCACAGATGATCTGGCGGGTGTTTTCTTCTCCAACGTCCACTTCGCAGACGTTGAGTTTATCGGCGTTTGGGTGTTTTTCGCACTTTTTGGTGTAACCGACCTTGAGTCCTGTCGCATCCGCGAGGTTGTAGATGGCTTCCACTTCCTGGGACTGATTGGTGAAGCGCTCCTTGAGCGCTTCTTTTGTGAGGTCGTTGGTGTTTACGTAGTCACTAAGCCACGACTTGGATACTTTCATGTTAGTGAGCCTCCTTTAAAAAGCTGTCGATTTTCCTGTAGGCTTCCTTGCGCGCTTTGCGATCAAAGAAGAGGAAATGGGATGAATCAATGGGGTAACGCTCGATTCTGTCGGTTGAAAACTTCTTTTCAAGCCAGTCGAGCGAGCTTGTTTTCACGATTTCGTCTTTGAGGGTTTCGATGATGAGGATTTTGGTATCATCGACTTTTTTCACGAATTTCTTCGTATACCAGAAATACCGCTGAAGCGTCCAGATGTTTCTTTTGGGAACGAACTGGAAGCGTCTGATGAATTCTCTGAAGAAGAGCTTCTGGACTTTGGTCAGGTTGTCGCTGTCCTGGTAGTTGGATACGAAGCCTTTGAAGAATTTTCTGAAACTCGGGTTTTTGACAATCGGGGCGATGAGTACGAGCTTGTCGACTTTGTTGCTTCTGGCGGCGATGACGCTTGCCGTGGCCGCACCGAGGCTGTAGCCGATGACGTAGATGTGTTTGAAGGGTTTGCGCATCATGTCGACGGTTTCATTGATGAAACGGTTGAAACTTCTGATGGTCGCTCTTGGGAAATAATCGCCTACGAAGGCACCTGGGAGATTGTGTGGGTAATAGACAAAGTAGTTTTCGTTTTCGTCCAGGTGTTTTTTAAGACCGGACAGTTCGGCGCCTGTGGTGCCTGCGCCGTTAATGACTACACAAAGCGTGTCTTTCATCATTTGAACTGCTTGTTGAACCTTAAGTCGTTGGTATAGAAGTGTCTGATGTCTTCGATACCATACTTGAGCATGGCGATGCGTTCGATCCCAAGACCGAAAGCGAATCCCTGGTAGACTTCAGGGTCATAGCCTGCGGAAGCGAGGACTTTGTTGTTGACCATGCCGGCGCCAAGTATTTCAATGTAGCCGGTCTGTTTGCAGATATTGCAGCCCTTCCCTTTGCATGCGGCGCAGGTGACATCCACTTCCACGCTTGGTTCTGTGAAAGGGAAGTATGAAGGGCGAAGTCTGATTTCTCTGTCTTCACCGAACATGGCGCGTGAAAGGGTGAGAAGCGTTCCCTTGAGATCACTCATGGTGGTTTTCTTATCCACGACGAGTCCTTCGATCTGCATGAACTGATGGCTGTGGGTCGCGTCGTCATCGTCGCGTCTGTAGACTTTGCCCGGGCAGATGATCTTGACGGGTTTCTTTCCACCGTATTCAAGCATGGTTCTTACCTGGACGGGAGAGGTATGCGTTCTAAGCAATGTGTCTTCTGTGATGTAGAACGTATCCTGCATATCGCGCGCAGGGTGATCTTTTGGAAGATTGAGCTTCTCGAAGTTCATCTCGTCCGTTTCAATTTCAGGGCCTTCCTTGATGGCATACCCCATACCGATGAAGAGGTCTTCAATCTCTTCGACGATCTGGTTCATGATGTGCGTCGAGCCCGTAGAGAAATCAGGCGCGTCGAGCGTGACGTCGATTTTCTCTTTTTCGAGTTTTTCCTTGAGCGCTTCAGCCTTCAGGGCTTCGCGCTTCTCTTCAACGAGGGCGTGGAATTTCTGCTTGCCCTTGTTTACAGCCTGACCGAATGCGGGTTTTTCCTCGTTCGGCAGGTCTTTCATATGTTTCATCATGGTGGAGATTTCGGCTTTCTTGCCAATGAACTGTGACTTCACATCTTGCAGTTCAGTCTGGTTGTTTACTTTTTCAAGCGCTTCTCTTAATTCCTGTTCAAGCGCTTCAATGCGTTTTTTTACATCCATGGATAACACTCCTTATATAGTGACTAATAAAAAAAGTCCTTAAATCATTAAGGACGAATAATCGCGGTACCACCTTAGTTCGTTAAGAACGCTCTCAAAGCTTTTAACGCAAGCATACGGGCGCAGTTAACGCCACTCGTGGACTGAAATTCCATGATTGACCCTGAGACGATTTCACCATCCGTCTCTCTCTAAAAAGGCTCAAACTCCATAGAACATGATTCCATTCTTCGTGTTACACACATTATACTTAATAATCCTCATCTTTTCAAGATGTTTGATTGTTTAGTTTCTTGATGTGTCGTAAATCGCAATAACGTCTTCTACACGCATCTTTTTAAGAAGCGTCTCAAGCAAATCAAATGGGATGTCTTCTTCTTTTTTGAACCGCATGCAGCTTTTGCCCATGTCGATCTTTTTACCGTAGGTATCCTT
>JBNJEC010000093.1:0-2703 GCA_051745505.1 Bacillota bacterium | reverse complement strand
GGTGGTTCATAGGAAGTCTTAAAGATGGTGTGCCCACCTTTCAAGACTGATTTATCATCGCTCAAAAGGCGTGAATATGCTATAATGAATGCATGAGAAAATAAGTGAGGTGTAAGGAAAATGATTAAAATAGCAGTCGATGCAATGGGTGGCGACTACGCCCCCAAGGAACAAGTTGAAGGTGCCATGAAAGCCATCAAGAAACTTGATGACGTTGAAATAACCCTTTATGGTGATCCTGAAGCCATTAAAAAATATCTGACAGACGATACCCGCATTACCATCGAAGAAACAAACGGTGTGATCAGCATGGGAGAAAAAGATCCAATCGGAGCCATCAGAAACAACCGTGATTCCTCCATGGCAAGAAGCCTTTCAAGTGTTAGAAAAGGCCCGAATGACGCCGTCGTATCAAGTGGCGCCACGCAGGCGCTCATTGCAGGGGCGCATATCTTGGTAGGCCGCATGAAATCCATGAAAAGAACCGCCATCGCACCGGTGCTCCCAACCACGGGCGACAAGCCGTTCATTTTGCTGGATGCCGGTGGCAACATCGAAATCAAACCTGAGTTCATGGTTCAGCAGGCCCACTTCGCAAGTGTCTATGCAGAAGAAGTCCTCGGCATCAAAAATCCGAAACTCGGGCTCATCAACATCGGAACCGAAGACGGTAAAGGCCGTGAACTCGATAAAGAGGCCGGCGAACTTTTCAAACAAAGCGAGTCTCTCAACTTCTATGGAAACGTCGAACCAAAAGAAGTGTTGAGTCCACCCGCTGATATATTGATCAGTGACGGCTTCACGGCGAACATCGTCATGAAGACCATTGAAGGAACCGCGAAAGGCATGGGCACCATGCTCAAGCAGGAACTCAAAAAAGGCATCTTCGGAAAACTCGGTCTCCTGCTTTCCGCACATAATCTGAAACGCTTCAAAAAACGCATGTCACCAAGTGAAATCGGAGGCGCAATGATCATGGGACTACGCGGTGTCGTCATCAAGGCCCAGGGCGCATCCAAAAGCGAAGGGTTCGCAAACGCCATCGTACAAGCAGCCCACGTTGTCAGACAAGATGTAATAAACAAGGTCTCAAGTCGCCTTGGGGAGGATGCATGATCATGGAAGAACTAGAAAAGTTTTTCAATCTCGATTTTAATAACAAAGGGCTTCTTCAAACAGCCCTCACGCACTCGTCATACGCAAACGAACACCACAAGGAATCAAACGAGCGTCTTGAATTTGTCGGAGACGCCGTCCTTGACCTCATCATGGCCAAATACCTTTATGAAGAAGACAGACACTACAACGAAGGCGATCTCACCAAACGCCGTGCACGGTATGTCTATGAGAACGCGCTGGTCGAATACGCCAAGGCCTGTGATCTTGGGAAGTATCTCTTTCTCGGCCGCGGCGAAGAGAAAAGCGGTGGACGAGAACGCCACGCGCTTCTCGCCGACGCCTTCGAAGCCTTCATCGGCGCAATATTTTTGGATAAGGGTTTGGATGAATGCTACAAGGTCGTTGAAAAAATCGTATTCCCAGTCGTCAAGGAAGACGACGAACTGAACTTCACAGACTTCAAAAGCCACCTTCAGGAACTGGTCCAGTCCGACAAGCGTCAGCTTGTATACAAGGTCATCAGCGAAGATGGCCCATCACACAATAAAACCTTTACTGTGCGTGTCTACATGGACGAGATTCTGATGGGAGAAGGCAAAGGCAACACCAAGAAACAAGCCGAACAGAACGCGGCGGAACTCGCACTCAAGAAACTCGCGAAAAAACACAAAAAATTCTAAGAAGGGTGTGTTCACGTGAAAGCAATCCTCAAAAGACTCATCGATGACGGCGTCCTCAGTTACGCTTCACTCGTGCTCAAGTATTACCACAAACTCGGGCTCAGTGAAACCGAAGCCATGGCGCTTATCAAACTGCACACCCTGATCCAGGAACAAGAGCGCATCATCAAACCGAAGAAGTTCTCCAAGTGGCTCAGTCTTACGCCTAAAAAGACCGAAGCCGTGCTTGACAGTCTCATGGACAAAGGGTATCTCGATATCACTTTGGCTGAAACCGAAGACGGCAAGGAAACGGAGACCTTCAACGTGGATTACTTCTTATCGAAGGTCGTCCATCACATCAAAAACGACAAGGCCAAACAGACCTCGAATATAGGAGAGTGGGTCGCCTATCTTGAAGACGCCTTCAACAAACCCCTGAGCCAGCTTGATAGCGAACTCGTGCAAAAGTGGATTGAAGAAGACGAATACTCTTTTGACATGCTCAAAGAAGCGACACTCAAAGCCCTTAAATACAAAAGGCCTTCCATCAAGACCATAGACTCCATTCTGAGCAAACATTCCCAGAACCAAAACAAGGTGCCCACCAAGAACCCTGAAGCCCTCAAGGAGTTTTACAAACTATGGGACGAATAGATGAAATACTTACTGAACTAGACAAGCTCTTTCCAAGTGCGGAGTGTGAACTCAATCATACGAACAGTCTTGAACTGCTTATTGCGGTCATGCTCAGTGCCCAGACCACAGACGCTTCAGTCAACAGACTCACCAAGTCCTTGTTTGAAAAATACAAGACCGTCGATGATTTCGCAGACGCCGATCTTGAAACGCTTCAAAACGACATCCGACGGATTGGCCTTTACAAGAACAAGGCCAAGAACATCAAAAAGACAACGATTGCCCT
>JBNJEC010000092.1:0-2969 GCA_051745505.1 Bacillota bacterium | reverse complement strand
TAATCAGTCACATTCCGTAACATGGTCTTTGGCCATCACATAGATTTTCTTGACATGGTCGTCTTTGAGGCTGTAGTAGATTTTCTTGCCGTCGCGGTTGGCAGCAACCACGTTTTCTTCCCGCAAAAGCTTGAGCTGATGCGATACCGTGGACTGCTTGAGCCCAAGGGTTTCGTGGATGGCCTGCACGTTGAGTGGTCCCTCCAGCAACAAATCTATGATTCTCAGTCTCGTGGTGTCTGAAAACAGTTTGAACAGTGTCTTGCATTCTTCAAGCGCTTTGTTTTTTCTCATGGTGTCTCCCCTTCTTTTTATAAATAAGTCTTAGTGCGTTTAATACGGCAATCATGGTGATGCCGACATCGGCGAATATCGCTTCGAACATGGATACTTCCCCAAACCCTGCAAGGATGAGGAATAAAAATTTCACACCGATTGAGAGTATAATATTCTGATAGACGATGTTGCGTGTTTTTTTGGAAAGCCTGAACGCTTCATCGACAAGGGTGAGATCGTCATCCATGATGATGACGTCTGCAACGTCAAGCGCAAGCTGGCTGCCTCCGCCCATTGCCAGGCCGATATCCGCGGATTTGATGAGTGGGGCGTCGTTGATACCATCACCGATGTACATCTTCTTGCGTTCGGTCTTAAGTGCGTCAAACTGCGTGATCTTGTCTTCAGGAAGCAAGTTCGGCTCGTAGTGGATGCCGCCGAGTTCGTTTGCGACCTCGCTCGCCGTGGCGTCATTGTCACCGGTAAGCATGGTGATGGTTCTGTCTTTTGAGAGTTTCTTGATCGCAAGGACGCTGCTTTTTCTGAGTTGATCCTTCACGACGATGCGGCCCATGTATTCACCGTTCAATGCGACGAAGACGTTGGTGCCGGCAAGGTCTTTTTCATCTCTTAATACAATGCCTTCGTTTTCAAGCATTTTCTTGTTGCCTACGAGAAGTGTGCCTTCATTGGTATCGGCTTTCATACCATAGCCTGCAACTTCTTCAACATCATCATAATTAACGAAACTGCCATTGTAAGCATCAACGATGGAGCGTGCGATTGGATGGTTGGAATAGTGTTCAAGACTGGCCGCATACTTGAGGGTCGTGTAGTCGGTATATCCCGCCACTTCGAAGTTTCCGTGTGTAAGGGTTCCGGTCTTGTCGATGCCGATGGTGTCGACTTCGTTCATCATGTCAAGGAAGTTGGAACCTTTGAAGAGAATGCCCTCTTTCGCGCTCGCGCCAATCCCCGCAAAGTAGGAAAGCGGAATGGAAAGAACCAATGCGCAGGGGCAACTGATAACGAGGAAGGTCGCGGCTCTGAAGATGTATTCGTCCATGTTGCCAGGGTCGATGATGGATGGAATGCTGAAAATGAGGAGGGCCGCAAGTGTGACGACAGGCGTATATATTTTCGCGAACTTGGTAATGAAATTTTCGGTTTTGGCTTTTTGGTTGGTGGAGTTTTCAATAAGGTCGATGATTCTCGCAATGGTGGAATCACTGTATTCTTTTTTCGCTTCGAGTTCGATGACGCTTCCGGTATTGATGTTTCCGCTCAACACTTCATCGCCCACACCAACGCTTTTCAGTTTCGATTCACCGGTGAGTGCACTCGTATTGAGGGCGGTGTTTCCTTTGGTGACAACACCATCAGTGGGTATCTTTTCGCCGTTTTTGACAATCAGGGTATCCCCGACATTGACACTTAGTGGGTCCTTGACAGTGACTTCACCGTTTTCAAGGACGTTTGCGTAGTCGACGTGCAAATCGATAAGCGCACTTATTTCGTCTTTGGATTTGTCGACGGCTTTGTGTTGAAGATGCTCACCCACTGAATAGAAGATGATGACGGCCGCCGCTTCAAAAGGCTTTTCTATAATCATGGCTGCGAATGTCGCGATGAACATGAGGAAATTCTCGTTGAAGAACTCCTTGCGTCTGATGCTTTTGATGGTGCTTTGTATGATGTCCTTGGCAATGAGCGCGTACCCTATCCAGTAAAGAAGGTTGAGTCTGGGTCTCAATATGTCGAAATAACCGAGCAGTCCGCCCAGTAAAAAAATAAGCCCACCCAAAAACACAAAGCGGTATGCTTTGATGAAATGGTGAGGCGAGGTTTTATTGCGTGCGCCATACGGCATGACTTCCACACCGTTTTCTATCGAATCAACGAGGGTTTGAATGCCGTCAATCTCTTCAGAGACATTGAAACTTTCATCGGCATCAAGAAGCATGGTTTGGCTTGCGAAATTGAAACTCGCGGAATGTATATCGGAACGTTCATTGAGCGCCTTTTCAATGCTTGAAGCGCATCCTGAACATATAAGGTTTTTCATCACGATTTTCTTGATCATAGTATCACCTACTGTTCTATTATATTATATGAGAGTATGTTCATATGTCAAGCAATAACGCGTGGCAGGGTTCCTAATTGTTGAACTAAAATAGTCCCCGTGGTACTATAAATTGCATTGGAGGGTTGTTTATGAGTTATCTGGACTACGTAAACGAACACAAAGACATTTTGATCAAGGCGCTTGAGGACCTTGTCCGCATACCAAGCGTGCTTGAAACCTATGATGAAAATAGGGATGCACCATTCGGTGAATCCATTGATCAAGCTCTGCGCACCATGCTTGAAAGAGCGTCAGAGGATGGATTTCAAACCGTGAGCGTGGACAATCACGCCGGCCACATTGAATGGGGCCAAGGCAAGGACATCCTGGGCATCCTTACCCACTTGGATGTGGTCCCGGCAACGGGTGACTGGACGCGCCCGCCGTTTGACCCGTATGTGAAGGACGGTAAAATTTACGGCCGCGGTACCATGGACGACAAAGGCCCGACCATCGCCGCGTACTTCGCGATGAAGTTCTTAAGAGACCTCGGCTTTACACCGAAAAAACGAATCCGTCTCATCCTCGGTCTTGACGAAGAGACCGCCAACCGCGGCATTGAACGCTA
>JBNJEC010000091.1:0-3123 GCA_051745505.1 Bacillota bacterium | reverse complement strand
GTCCTCAAAAAGTTCGATGACATTGTCGGGCTTGAACGCATCAAGGTCGTCCATGTCAACGATTCCAAAAATCCGCTTGGCGCCAACAAGGACCGCCACGCGAACATCGGCATGGGCCATATCGGCTTCGACGCCCTCAACAAAGTCGTCCACCACGACGTCTTCAAAGACATCCCGAAAATCCTTGAAACGCCTTATATCACAGAAACCGACGACACCAAGAAAAGACTCTATCCGCCTTACAAGGAAGAAATCGAGATGTTCAGGCGCGAAACCTTCGACCCTGATTTCGTTGAAAAAATTCGCAAGGCACACCAATAAACAATATTTTATGCTATACTGTAAGTGAGATAGGTCATGCAACGTAGGTAGTGACACTCCCGGCCTCGGCCGGAACGATGGGTCGGTGAGATGCTTGGCATCCACCGGCCCTTATTCATAGGTGATTTCATGATCCAAGAACTTCTCAAACAGTACGTCGATGACTTCAAAGCCGTCTCGGTAAAGGATTACATCGACGCCAGACAAAAACACTTTTCTCATCTTGATGAGGATTTTTCGCATTTGAAAAACTACGACACCATCATTACCCTTGCGCTTTCTTTCCCAAAAGGGAAACCCAAATACAAAGGCAAGGGGTATGGCATGATTTCACGGTATGCGCACGGACGGGATTACCATCTCGTATACAAAGATAAACTGAACGCCATTGAAACCAAACTTTCAGAAAACGGCATCAAAGCCCTTGGATCAAGCGACATTTCTCCGATTGATGAGCGCTTTGCGGCGTATCTTAGCGGCCTTGGTTACATCGGCTACAACCAGTTTCTGATCCATCCAAAGTTCGGGACGCATCTTTACCTCGCGACCCTGCTGATTGACAGGCCTTTTGAAATTGAGCCTTATCACTACGATACGTGCGGAGACTGTACACGCTGCATCGACGCGTGTCCTACAGACGCCCTTTCCAAGCAGGGGTTCATAAGAGAACGCTGTCTTTCGTTCAAGACCCAGGAGAAACAAGCGTACGACCTTGATGTGCTCAGTGACTTCAAGACGTTTGTCTTTGGCTGCGATATCTGTCAGGACGTTTGTCCCAAAAACGCAGATATAAACCCTGTCCAAAGAGAAGTCTTTGAAAGTGATGACGCATCGCAACTTCACCTTGAAAGCATCCTTGAGATGTCCAACAAGGCGTTCATGCGAACATACGGACATTACGCCTTCGCCTGGCGTGGTGGGCTCGTCATCAAGAGAAACGCCATTGCGCTTCTTTTCAACCAGGGCCTGGATGAATCCCGTCCACTAGCTGAGAAGACCTATGAACAATACAAACACGTTCCCTGGTTTGAAGAGACCGTCTCGAAAATCCTCAAAGAATGGAAGCGAAAGATATGAATCACATCGTTTTATACGAACCTGAAATCCCTCAAAACACCGGAAACATCATGCGTACCGCCGTCGCGATGAACATGAAACTTCATCTTATTGAACCCATGGGCTTTCGCCTGGATGAAAAATCCATCGCGAGGAGTTCAGTGGGCTATGAAGACAGGATGGTCTATGAAGTCCACGACACCTTCGATGATTTCATGAAAGACAGAACCGGACGGTTCGTCTTTCTATCGCGCTATGGCGACAAAGCCCCAGGCAGCGTCGACATGAGTGCAGCGGAGGAAGACCTCTACCTTATATTCGGAAGCGAATCCTCAGGCATTCCAAAATCAATACTCAGAAAATACAGAACCGACGTCTTCAGAGTCCCGATGCATGCAAGCATGCGAAGTTTGAACCTCGCAAACACCGTCGCGATTGTCGCTTACGAGGCCATGCGCCAACAGAACTTCAAGGGCCTGAGCGGCGAAGAAGTTCAAAAAGGTCCGGATTTTCTGGACCGGGACTAATTTGTTTGCCTGGCAGTAAGCAATGTATGGTATAATGCTTGCGTAAGGATGTGATCATATGTCTTTGAAATCCGGAGACAGACTCACGATCCAAAGCTATAAGCACAATACGTTGCTGCATCGAATCTGGACCCAGGCAAAGGTCTTGGAACATTCTTCTTCACACGTCGTCGTCGCCAACAAGCGCACCCGCGTCATCGAAGCGAACGGCAGATTCTGGCACACGAGAGAACCGAGCGTCGTATGGTTTTACAAGGACCACTGGTTCAACATCATCGGAATGCTCAGAAAAGACGGCGTCTATTACTACTGCAACATCGCCTCACCCTACGTCATCGACGATGAAGCCCTCAAATACATCGATTATGATCTCGACATCAAGGTGTTTCCAAATGGATCATACAAGGTGCTTGACAGAGGCGAATACAACATGCACAAGAAGAAGATGGACTATCCTGAGAAACTGCGAACCATTCTTGAAACCGAGCTTGATAAGCTCAAAACCATGGTCGAAGAAAGACAGGGTCCTTTCCAGGTAGAAGAAGTGAAACGTCAATACGCCAAATTCAACAAAAAAGTGCTTAAGAAGCAGTGAGTCAAAGGTGCCCTCGGGCACCTTTTTTTTGACGTACATATTGAACTGATTTCATTACATTTTTTCAATGAAACCGCCATTTAGGGCGCTAATTGGAAAAATGACCATCTCTTTTGTCAAAAAGAAACTATTAGGCTATACTCAAAAATGCAAGTCATAAATATTATAAATAGAAAGAGTGATTTTATGAAACACCTCATACTCATCGTCGGTATGATGGCCCTGGTTTTTTCACTTTCAGCATGCACATTCGGTGTGGATAGTGACAGTGAAGAAAACATCACGGTCTATAGTGACCGTCACTATGATTCAGACAGGGACCTCTACGACATGTTTGAAGAAGAAACAGGCATCAAAGTGAACCTGGTAAGCGGTGAAGCCGACCGCTTGATCAACAAACTTGAAAACGAAGGGGAAGACACCCCGGCAGACGTCCTGATCATCGCGGACGCAGGCAGACTTCACCGTGCAAAAGAAGCGGACGTTTTAAAATCCGTGGAATCAAGCACCCTCGAATCAAACATCCCTGAAAACCTGAGAGATGTGGACAATCAGTGGTTCGGCCTTACCAGACGCGCCCGCGTGCTTGTCTATCATCCTGATAGAGTCCAGGAAAGCGAACTT
>JBNJEC010000090.1:0-3253 GCA_051745505.1 Bacillota bacterium | reverse complement strand
TTATCGCCAAAAGAGAAGGCCTGTCTCCAAGAGCCATCGCATTCAGAAGTGACATGGACGCCCTTCCCATCTTAGAGAGCACCAATGCGCCTTATCAGTCCAAGCATCATGGCTCCATGCACGCCTGCGGCCACGACGGACACATGACCATGCTGCTTGCGTTTGCGGCTTTCATCGCTGAACAGCCGACACCGAATCAAACCATAGTCTTCATCTTTCAACCCGCGGAAGAAACCGGCGGGGGCGCGAAAGAAGTCATCAATGAAGACGTCCTCAAAACCCATAACATCGAATCCATTTTCGGCATGCACTTGTACCCCGAACTCCCTGAAGGGGTGCTCGGTCTCAAATCGGGCACTTTGATGGCGCAAGACGGCGAAGTGGACGTCACCGTTCACGGGCTTGGCACCCATGGTGCGCAGCCCCATCTTGGAAGAGACGCTATTTTAGCAGCTTCACACCTTGTGACGCAATACCACAGTGTCATGGGACGCTTCATCGATCCGAGAAAAGCGGCCGTCATCAACGTAGGATCCATCAGAAGTGGAGGTGGGCGAAACGTCGTCAGTGAAAAAGCTGAAATCGAAGGGACACTGCGTGCCTTTGACACCGATACCTATGAAACCTTGAAATCCACCATCACCCGCATCAACAAAGGCGTCGAAGCTTCATTCAACGTACAGATTGACACCGTCTTCAAAGATCTCTACCCACCCGTAGAGAACCACGAAGATCTGCATGCAACCATGGTTGATACCTTCAGTGACAATGAATACCGTATTATGGAGCCCATGCTGCTTGCAGAAGATTTTGCCTATTACCAAAAAGAAGTGCCTGGCTATTTCATGCTTCTGGGCACGCGCAGTGAAGAAAAAGGATTCACCTATCCGCTTCACAGCCCGAAATTCAACTTTGATGAATCAGTCCTTAAAACCGGTCTTGAAGCGTACATCCGTATCGCCGACAGTTTGGACATTTTATAAGAATTCGCTTTGGCCCTTTCATATGAGGGCCTTTTTTTATATAATGAAGTAAATGCTCATTGAAAGGGGATTCATAAACCATGAAAGTAAGAAAAGCCATTATACCAGCTGCGGGGCTTGGAACACGCTTCATTCCCGCAACCAAGGCACAACCCAAGGAAATGCTTCCGATTGTCGACAAACCGACCCTCCAATACATCATTGAAGAAGCGGTTGATTCCGGCATCGAAGAGATACTCATCATCACCGGCAGAAACAAAACCTCGATTGAGGATCATTTCGACCGTTCTGTGGAACTCGAAATGGTGCTTGAAGAAAAAGGCAAGGACGATCTGCTCAAACAGGTCCGTGCCATCAGTGACATGGTCGACATTCACTACATCAGACAAAAAGAACCGCTTGGTCTTGGCCACGCGATTCACAGAGCCAAAAGCTTTATTGGAAGCGAACCGTTTGCGGTCATGCTCGGAGACGACATCGTCTATAACGAGGGCAAACCCTGTCTCAAGCAGATGATGGAAGTCTATGAACAAGAAGAAGCCTCAGTCCTCGGGGTACAAACCGTGGAGTGGGACGACGTCTCCAAATACGGAATCGTTGATGGGAAACAACTCGGAAACCGTCTTTACAGCGTGAACAGTATGGTTGAAAAACCTGAAAGAGCTGACGCGCCGAGCAATGTCGCTGTCCTTGGACGCTATATCATCAACCCTGAAATCTTTGAGATTCTTGAAAACACAAAACCTGGAAAAGGTGGGGAAATCCAGCTCACCGATGCTCTCAAAGACCTTGCCACAAAGCAGAAAATGGTCGCCTACGATTTCGAAGGCATCCGCTACGATGTCGGCAACAAACTTGGCTTTTTAAAAGCCACCGTCGAATTCGCACTCAGACGTGATGACTTGAAAGACGGTTTCAAGACTTACCTCGACAGTCTCAAATAAAAAAAACGCAAGCATTGGCTTGCGTTTTACATTAGCTACATTAGCGGTACGAATCTGCAAAGTTCGATGTTTTGACGTTTGCAGTGTTCATCTTCGCGTTTTGTGAGAACTGTGAGTTCCTGATGCATTCGGTTGCCGAGTGGAATAATCATCCGTCCGCCCACTTTGAGTTGTTTGAGTAAAGGGCCCGGTATTTCATGCGTTGCGGCAGTCACGATAATCTTGTCAAAAGGCGCTTCACTTGGAAGCCCTTCTTTTCCATCCCCAAGCACCGCGTTCACATTGTCGATGCCTTGCGCTTCGATATTCCGCTTTGCCTTGTGATGAAGCGGTTCGATGTTTTCGATGGTGTGGACTTCCTTAGCGAGTTGTGCGAGTATCGCGGCTTGAAAGCCTGAACCCGTTCCGACTTCCAAGACCTTGTCCCCCGGTCTGATATCAAGCGCTTCACTCATGCGCGCCACGATGTAGGGCTGTGAGATTGTTTGGCCCTGCCCAATCAAAAGCGGCTGGTCTTCGTACGCCACGTTTTTGTAAAACGGATCCACGAATTCGTGTCTTGGCACTTTCAAAAAAGCATCGAGTACATCTTCATCATCGATGCCTCTGTGTTTCAGCTGGTATTTGACCATCTGATTTTGTTTTAGTGTAAAATCCATGCTATTCACTTAAATCCCTCCCCAGAAATTCACATCCATTATAGCACACAATTCAAAAAGCGGTTACACTCAGTGTAAGTTTACAAATATTTTCTCAAACATCTAAATATAAAATCCATCACATTTCGGAGGTTCCTATGTTTAATAAAGATGCACTTTATCATTACCCTTACAGTTCGAGACGCAATGTCATACACGGTAAAAACGGCATGGTTGCGACGTCTGAACCCAAAGCCGCCCAGGTTGGTCTCGATATTCTCAAAAGCGGTGGCAACGCTGTGGACGCCGCCATTGCCACGGCTGCGGCGCTTACCGTCGTAGAACCCACCAGCAACGGAATTGGGGGAGACGCTTTCGCGATTGTGTACATGAACGGCGAGCTGAATGGGTTGAACGCTTCAGGCAAGGCGCCTGAGAGTCTCACGATTGACGCCCTAAAAAAAAGAGGGCATGAAGCGATGCCCAAATTCGGGCTTGAACCAGTTACGGTTCCCGGCGTTCCATCCGCATGGGCCGCACTCAGTGAACGTTACGGTGCGCTTTCTCTGGAAACCGTGTTGAAACCAGCAGCGGACCTTGCAAGAGACGGCTATCCGCTCTCACCACACGTCGCTGAGAGTTTCAAAAACGCCTTTAGGGCGTATGGGAAACTACTTAAAAGCGATGT
>JBNJEC010000089.1:0-3277 GCA_051745505.1 Bacillota bacterium | reverse complement strand
GAAGAAGAACTCGCCATGATAAGAAGCGCCATCGGCCATACACAAAAAGGCCTTGAACGCATCATGGAATCCCTAAGCACCAGAGAAAACGAATATGAACTCCAGGCGGACTTCATCCATGAAATCACCTTGTCTGGCAGTGAAGGCACCGCGTTTGACACCATTGCGGCCAATGGCAAGAACGCCACCGTTCTTCACTACATTGAAAACAGGGACGCCCTCTCAAAAGAGAACATGATTCTTTTTGATCTCGGAGCGCTCCATGGAAACTACGCTTCAGACATCTCAAGAACCTACCCTGTATCCGGCACTTTCTCAAAAAGACAAAAAGAACTCTACAACATCGTCCTCAAAGTCAACAAGGAAACCATCAAACAGGTAAGACCCGGTCAGACATGGAAAGAGCTCAACCGCTTTGCCAAAGACATGCTCGCAAAAGAAGCCGTCAAAGCCGGCGTCATTGACAAGCCTGAGGAAATCACGGAAGTCTACTACCACAGTATCGGCCACTTCATGGGACTTGACGTCCACGACGTAGGCCACTACAACCTCCCTCTTAAAGAAGGCATGGTTCTCACCGTTGAACCAGGACTGTACGTAAAAGACGAAGGCATCGGCATCCGGATTGAAGATGACATCCTCGTTACCAAGGACGGACATGAAAACCTATCAGAGGCCATCCCTAAAGAAGCGGACGACATCGAAAAACTCATCCAAAAACACCAATAATAAACATCTGGGACCGCCAAGCGGTCCCTTTTTGATGACCAAATACCAAAAAAACCCGCCATTCAATTTAACGATTGAATGGCGGGCTTGTTAGTATATGATGGGTATTCAGTATCTGTATATGGCTGCGAAGCCGGTATCAGAAGGCATTTTCTCTTTGGAAAGCACACGGATGGATCCGCCCTGGTCGATGACCAGTTTGGCAAGTGTATCAAGCAAATCGTGTGTGTCCTTGGAGGCTTCTTCAAAGATGACGGGTTCGTTCTTGTCATTGAGATAGCCTGGAATAATGCGTGCTTCTTCAATGAGAAGCGTATCCACGCGACCTTCGAGTGCGGCTTGGAAGACTTCCGTGTAGACATCGCTTGCCTGTTCTTTGAACACTGCGGTGTTGAAGCGTTCAACCAAATCATTGACGCCCTCTTCATAGACGGGTTCTATGATGGACCAGGTTTGGTCGCGTACTTCGTCTTCAGTAAGTTCTTTGGTGGATTTTTCAACCCCGTCTTCCATCAGATTGTCATTTTTTGAAACCTTGCGGAAAACGCCTTGGGCTTTTGGAAGGGCCCACAAGATGAGAGGACTGCCACTGGTTTTGGTGTAGGTGTCATCCACGAATTCATCGACGTAGCGGAAGAAACGTTTCATATCTTCCTCTTCGACTTTCTTCGCGTCTTCATGACCGTGGTACTGAGCACCACCGCCACCACCATATGAACCGTGCGTGACGTTGTTGTCGGTTTCCAAGGTGCCTAGGACTTCTTCTTTAGTGGTTGGTTGATCATCATCGATAGTCACTTCGCGTACCTTGTCACGGTTCCCGTAAAACAAGCGGAAACTGTCTTTGGAAAGCGCAAGTACGTAGTAATCATCGAGTGTCTGGAAAAGTCTGATAAGTGGGATTGCATAAAGGGTTTCTGATACTACAGCGACGTCTCTTATGGGTTGAGAGAAGCGGAATGCGACTGTGTGGTTTTTACTTGAGAAGACGGCAATGCCTTCCTGTGTCTGATTCCAAAACTGCGTATTGGATTCAATATCGTAAAGTGGATTCAGTACGTCTTTTGGATCTTCATCGGGATAATTCACTTCAAGTTGCTTTTCAGCCTCTTTGATGAGGTTCTTGAAGCGAAGTGCGTCCTCCTCGTTTTTGGAAGGATCTCTGTGCGTGGTCTGATAGATTGAGATGAAAGGACCGACTTGTTCTTCAAAGATTGGATGTTCCAGTGTGTTGATAAGTTCAAGTGCCATAAAATCACCTCTCCTAAGATTGATTTCTACTTTAATTATAACATTTCGTATTAAGTCTTTAAAACAGTACACAAATTCGGGTGCATTTTAAAAAACACCAAAAATTTATGCTGTGTTCAAGATAAGTGTTGATACCTGAAATCGTTGTAATACCCAACGATAATTCATAAACATTGCTGTTTATACGTAATCATCAAAGAGCGGACGTAAAAAAAGAAACTATAAACGTTGATTTACTCCACATATAGGTGTATAATACAATTATCTGGAGGAAATAGATATGATAAAAACCATTGATGCGTTGCTTGATACATACGAAGATTACGGGGATCCCTATGGAAAAATCAACAGAGAGGTAAAAAACAAAAACCTTTTTCCGGTTGTCAAAGGGTTGTATGAGACTGACGCGTCCACGCCTGGAGTGTATTTGACTTCATATATTTATGGGCCATCGTATGTTTCATTTGAATATGCGCTTTACTATCATGGCTTGATCCCTGAAAAAGTGACTGTTTTTACAAGTGCGACATTTGGTAAAAGAAAATCTAAAAGGTATAAAAACAGGTTTGGCATATTCACTTATCGCGATATCCCCAAGACTGCATTTCCTTTCGGAATCAAGGCATATGTTGAAAATGGATATTCCTACATCATTGCCAGCCCTGAAAAAGCACTGTGTGATACACTTTATATAGCCTCTCCTCAGACCAGTATGAAAAAACTCAAAGATTTAATATTTGAAAATTTGAGAATTGACGAGGAAAGCTTCTACGAACTTGATTTTGAACGGCTGCTTTTATTATGCGATAAATATCCATCTACAAATTTGAAATTACTAAAACGAATTATTGTAAGGGAGTCAAAAAACTATGACCATTCTCGATCAGATGATTAATAACTATACCTTGAATACATTGGACGATAAAAAGAACGCCATTAAGGAAATCATTCAGGAAGTGACGTTGGCAGGTCTTTCAAAAACTGATTTCTTCAAGCATGCAGCGTTTTATGGCGGAACCGCATTAAGAATTTTCCATGGTTTGAATCGGTTTTCTGAGGACCTGGATTTCACCCTTGCAGTTCCTGATAAAGATTTCACCCTGGGCAAATATCTCCCGGCCATAAATGAAGTAGTAGAATCATTAGGGCTTAAATTTGATATGTCAAGCAAAATCAAGGTGCATGAATCGCCCATCAAATCAGCCTTTTTAAAAGGAAATACCAAAGAGTGTTTTTTAGTTTTCTATCCTGGATCCAACCAAACCAATCTTATTCCTGAAAATGAAAAGATAAAGGT
>JBNJEC010000088.1:0-3367 GCA_051745505.1 Bacillota bacterium | reverse complement strand
CTGAACAAGGCTTTTTAGGCCCGTTCAACCAGGGTGAGTTCAACATCGATAAAGAAGGCTACGTCACATTCAGTGTCACCGAAAAGCGCACCAAAGAAGAGATGGATCACTTCATCGACATACTGGGGGCGTTATAATGGCTTACGATCAACTCATATTCGAACGGTCACAAAAAGGCCGCATAGGCTATAGTCTGCCAAAAAGCGACATCAAGGAATACGCCATCGATGAATCGCTCAAACGAAAAGAAGCGCCAAATCTGCCGGAAGTCTCTGAATTTGACGTCGTAAGACACTTCACCAACGTCAGTTTCAAAAACCACGGCATCGAAACCGGCTTCTATCCACTAGGTTCCTGCACCATGAAATACAACCCGAAAATCGATCAGGACCTCTCCAACATGGAAAGTTTCACAGGGCTTCACCCCTACCAGCCCGTCGATACCGTTCAAGGCGTATTGGAAATCCTTTATGAAACGCAGAAGATGCTTTCACGCATCAGCGGGCTTGATACCTATTCTCTCAACCCCTACGCCGGGGCACACGGAGAACTCGTAGGGCTCATGATCATGCGCCATTACCACGCAAGTCGCAAGGATTTCAAGCGCAAGAAAATCATCGTCCCTGATTCCGCGCACGGTACGAACCCCGCAAGCGCGGCCACCGCAGGCTTTGACGTGGTGGAAGTGTCGTCCAATCAGGACGGCACGGTCAACCTGAACAGCCTGAGAAGCGTGCTTGATGATTCCATTGCGGGCATCATGCTCACGAACCCGAACACCATCGGCATGTTTGAAAAGGACATCATGGACATCGCCACGCTCGTCCATGAAGCCGGTGGCCTGCTTTATTATGACGGGGCGAATTTGAACCCCATGATGGGCATGGCAAGACCCGGCGACATGGGCTTTGACATCATGCACATCAACCTTCACAAGACATTTTCCACCCCTCACGGAGGCGGAGGCCCAGGCAGTGGCCCTGTAGGCGTCACGCGCGCACTCAAGCCTTATCTTCCTGAACCCGTCGTGAGAAAGGCCGGCAACCACTTTTTCATAGACCAAAAAGACGACCTCTCAATTGGCCGCATCAGTCATTTTTACGGCAACGTCGGTGTCGTCTTGAAAGCCTACGCGTTCCTGAGAACCAACGGAAAAGAACACCTCTATGAAATCGCAAAGTATTCGACTCTGAATGCCAACTACATCAAGGAATCCCTCAAGGACACGTTCAAGCTCCCCATCAAGAAACACTGCAAGCACGAATTCGTATTTGACGGTCTCATCGACAAATCAACCGGCGTCACCACCTATGACATCTCCAAGCGTCTGCTTGATTTCGGCATCCACCCGCCGACCATGTACTTCCCGCTTCTTTACAAGGAATCCATGATGATCGAGCCCGTGGAAAACGAATCCAAACAGACCATGGATCACTTCATAAAAATCATGAAAGAAATCGCGAAAGAAGCCATCACCGACCCTGACACGGTGAAAACCGCACCCCACACCACGCCGGTCAAGCGACTTGATGAAGCAAAAGCCGCACGCAACCCAAAAGTGAAGTTCAAGGATTTAACGGAATAATTTTCAAGTAAAACCCTTTCATCTGAAAGGGTTTTACGCTATAATGATATGGTTAGGCAATAACCAGCATTCAACCATATACAAGGAGGAACCACCCTATGAAAAAATTTGCAGTACTCGCACTCATGCTGCTTGGTGTTTTCACACTTCAAGCATGCGGTGGCGAAGAAGCGGTAGAAGGACCGACCTATCTTGATTTAAACCCTTATGCAGACGTAAACTGGGATGAAGACACCCATCTTCTGGCCAACCTGCATACCCATACGCAACACTCAGACGGTGCGGACACACCAGCCGAAGTCGTGGATCAATACGCGGAAATGGGCTATGGCGCCCTTGCGATCACTGACCATGACAGCCACATCACAGGCAACAGCATCGCCTATCCGTGGACGGAGTTTTCAACCCTCGTTTCACGATGGGAAGACAGAAACCCTGACAATGTCGGCATGATTGACATTGCCGGCAGTGAATTTTCACATCATCACCACATCGTGGGACTTTTCACTGAATACATGGGCAGCGCAGACGAAGAAGAACTCGAGCTCATGCAAAACGTGATTGACGATGATGAGGACGCCGTCATGTTCATGGCGCACCCAGGACGTTACTGGAAGAAAAACACGGACTATGACCCTTCCAATACCTATTCCCCTGAGTGGTACGAGAACCTCTATGAAACCATCCCTCAGGACAAACTTGTCGGCATGGAAATCTTCAATACCGACGACCGTTACCCAGATGATCGCATCCTCTGGGACAAACTCTTGACGGAGTTCATGCCTGATCGCCCAATCTGGGCCAATGCGGATGATGACTATCATGACGAGGAAATCGGCTGGTCAAAAACCCACCACATCATGAGTGATCCAAGTGACAAAGAAGAATTCAGAGACACCCTAATCAACGGTGAATTCTACGCGCACTACACCCGTACTGCGGGCGGCGAAGCGCCCAAGGTCGATGAAATCGTGATTGATGAAGACATGCGCACCATCGAAATCAAAGTCGATGGCGACTACGAACGCGTAAGATGGTACAGCGGCTACGATGAAGAAAACAACACCTCAAACCTCGTACACATCGGTGAAACGTTCGAATACGCGGACTTTGAAAACAGCTACATCCGAGCGGAAATCATCAAAGACGAAGGCCTCTTCACCCACGCGGAAACCGTACTTCAACCATTCGGTTTCGTCCAACGCGATGAAGAAAGCGAATAAGCATATACCAAGCACCGCCAGCTGGCGGTGCTTTTTTATAAGCGCTCTTTACTCACGCTGAACCTTAAGCGTATTTAGGGGGATACACGCATTGAGAACCCCCCACGCATGAGAATCCTGGGAATTTGAGACCGAATTTCTCAATTATGCAAATCGACTTTGTCAAAGAGCGCTTATTGTTGTATAATAAGACCAGTTAAATAGGGAAGCAGGGTGGAAAAATGTTCAAACAACTATTCAACAGCGATTTAGGCTATTACATCTATACAGCGCTTGTCATTATTGCGGGTATTGCAAGTCTGGTCTTTTTTTATTTCATGGTTACGGGCTTCAATATCGGTGTCTACGACGCCAACACCACAGTGGGAAGCGTCTATATCGGCGGGCTTGATGAAACAGAAGCCGAACAGAAAGTGCGAAGTCACATTTCCGATTGGCTTGAAGACGAAGAAGTCAACTACCAGATCGGCTACCAGGGGTATTACTACACCTTCGATAGGGAACTCTTCACATTCGACGTGGATGCGACGATGGACAATGTAAGAGACGGCGCGACCAC
>JBNJEC010000087.1:0-3368 GCA_051745505.1 Bacillota bacterium | reverse complement strand
TTTTTCATATATACACCCCATTTACACTTTAAAATTATATCACATAATCATAATTTTGAAAGCGTTAACCCATCAGAGACAAAAAAAGCACGGACAAAACTGTCCATGCCGCTTTTTAACTCAATAATTTGACGATTTTCTTGGTGGAAAGCACTTTCCCTGAGGCCTTGACTTCGCCATCGACGACAAGAGCGGGTGTTTCAAATACGCCATAGTCCGCGATGTCGTTGATGTCTGTGACTTTTGAAACGGTGCCTTCAACGCCGAGTTCACTGAGTGCTTCTTGAGCATGAGCCTCTAACAGTTTGCATTTTTTGCAGCCTTTACCGAGTATCTTGATATCCATGCAATCCCTCCTTTATCATAGTTTATAGTATCAACAGACCGCTCAGGTATCCTACTGTTGCTGCCAATACGGCAACAAGTGTGACGTAGGTGAGCGTTTTTTTAAGACCAAGTACCTTGCCTACGACAATCATGTTGGGAAGACTCAGTGTGGGGCCCGCAAGCAAGAGTGCGACCGCAGGCCCTCTGTGCATGCCGGTTTCAAGCAGGGAGACGATGATGGGGATTTCCGTCAAGGTCGCAAAGTACATGAGCGCCCCTGCAACTGAGGCAAGCATGTTCGCACTCAGTGTGTTCGCCCCGACGTAGGTGGCGAGAAATTCTTCACTGAGAACGGACTGAAGGACCCCGGCGAAAAAGATACCAACAATGAACAAGGGCAGTATTTTTTTGGCGAGACTCCAGATTTCACCGCCCCATGCTTTCATGTCTTCAAGGGTCAAAAACATTACCATCTGGACTATGAGCAAGGCGATGAAGATGAGCGTGGGCCATGGTTCATAGACACTGAAGACGAGAATCAGAATGAGGGTGATAAAAAACATGATCTTCTGCCAGGGTTTGAAAGCGTCTGGTGTGTCGTCTTTGAACAGATTGTCATTTGAAGATTGTTTTTCACCTTTTGAATAGATGAAGGCCATGATGAGCCCAAGCATGAGTGCGAGTATGACCGCCGAAACGATTCTTATGATGCCGATTGTCACGCCGAGATCGGTGAAGGTGAGCGTAATTGCGAGTACGTTAATCGCGGGGCCTGAGAAAAGGAACGCGATGGCAGGCCCTAGGCCTGCGCCTTTTTTTCTGATTGAGGCGAACATCGGGAGCACTGAGCACGAACATACGGCGAGGATGGTGCCTGAGACCGATGCGACCAGGTAGGCTTTTTTCTTGTTGGCGCCGGGTCCGAAGTGTTTGACGACTGCGCCTTTTGACATGAAAAGAGCGATGGCGCCCGATATTGAAAAAGCGATGAAAAGTGAAGCGATGCGCATAAGTGAGAAGGTTTCGCCGTCTTTGGGGTAGAACGCATAATCTCTTAAGAAGACGAGGCCTTCCATGATGATGTTTAAGAGTGTATCAAAGAATTCAGCCATGGTTTAACTCCTTACGATGCAAAATGTTTTTTGGTTTTGTTGGCGATGGCAACAAGCGCGAGCATGACAGGGACTTCCACAAGCAAACCTACAACCGTTGCAAGCGCGACGACCGGTCCGATGGTGATGGCGACGGCCACTGCGAGTTCAAAGAAGTTTGAGGCCCCGATGAAGCCCGCAGGGGCACTGATATTGTGTGGAAGGTTCATCTTCTTCGCAGCCAAATAGGTGATGGTGAAAATGAAGAATGTCTGAATGACAAGCGGGATGCTTATGAGAAGAATGTGCGCGGGATTGTTCATGATGATGTCACTTTGAAGCGTGAATATGAGAACAAGCGTAAGCATGAGCCCCGTCATGGTGACTTTTGAGAATTTCGGGATGACCTTTTCATTCAGATATTCAAGGCTTCTTTTCTTGATGACGTAGTGCCTTGTGAGGGACGCTGCGACGAGTGGTACGACCACGAAGAGCACGACGGAAAGAAAAAGGGTTGACCAGGGAATGAAGACACTGCTTCCTTGAACGTTTGGAATCAGTGAAAGGAGAAGTTTGACGATTGGTACGAACACAATCAGCAAAATGATATTGTTGGTTGCGACTTGTACGAGCGTATAGGCGGGATTGCCCTTTGAGAGATTCGACCATACGAAGACCATCGCGGTGCAGGGGGCCGCTCCGAGAATAACCGCTCCAGCGAGATACCTTACGGCAATTTCCCGTTCGATGAGTGCACTGAAAAGCACAAGGAAGAAAAGCCCGGCGATCAAGAACATGGAAAGCGGCTTGATAATCCAGTTGACTACCCAGGTAAGATAGAGGCCTTTCGGACTGTCCTTGATCTTTTTAAGCGCATTGAAATCAACCTTGAGCATGCTTGGATAAATCATGAACCAGATAAGCACGCCGATAGGCAAGGAAATTCTGGCGATGGTAAGACGGTTCAGAAATTCAGGGACGGCTTCAAAGGTTTCTCCAATGAAGACCCCGATAATCATTGCAAGAATCACAAAGATCGTTAAATATTTTTCAAAAAAACCCATAGTAAAACTCCTAACATGTAATTTCGATGTCCATCAGCCTATCGAGCAACGCGTGAATGTTCTCAATGGCGTTGTCTTCAAGGGTGTAAAGGGTTCTGGTGCCGACTTGTCTGTTTTTCACAAGTCCGTGTTCTCTTAAAACCTTTAGATGGTGCGACAAGGTCGGTTGCGACACATTCAGGCAAGTAAGGAGATCACATGCACACACTTCTTCTTGTTTGATCCTGCTCAGTATTTTGAGACGCGTGCTAACCGCGATGACTTTAAGAAGTTTTTCAAGATTTTCAAAAGACTTGTCACTTGATTTATCCATTCTATCACTCCATTCATGTTTATCTATATAGACAACTATCTATATAATAGAAAATGTGCTTGAATTTGTAAACCATAAATTGTTGAAAACGTTTTCTCGCTAAAAGAGTTTGTTTTGGGCGTTTTTATTGCTTTGCCACCTTGCATAAATCGCAAAAAAACGCTATCATAAGTAATGGAAAGACTTATCAAGCGATTTTTATAAATTTCACAAAATCGTGTAGGATTCCATTTTTATTGAAATCAAAACGTTTTATTAAAGGGGTTGATCGTGTTTTTGATATTTGATTTTCAAACGGATTAATTTACTCTGTAAACGGTTTCAATTATTTTCACCACCCTATTGGGAACAAAAAATCACCACATAAATGAGAGGAGAAACTATGAGAAAAAGTTGGAAAAGTTTTCTATTCGTTACATCGTTGGCGTTTGTAGCTCTGTTCGCAGCATGCGATACAGATGAAGATCCACAAGACGATCCTAATGATGATAACGGAGAAGAAACAGAAACAGTTGAAGTTCACTTCTATAACAGCGAGGGCTGGGACGAAGTGTATGTACAAAGTGATGACCA
>JBNJEC010000086.1:0-3570 GCA_051745505.1 Bacillota bacterium | reverse complement strand
GAGGTATCCGGTTCACAGAAGAATTCAATTTCCATCTGTTCGAATTCACGGGTTCTGAAGATGAAGTTTCCAGGGGTGATTTCGTTTCGGAAGGATTTTCCAATCTGGGCGATCCCAAAAGGCACCTTCATGCGTGTGGCACGCTGGACTTCCTTGAAATCCAGGAAAATCCCTTGTGCGGTCTCTGGGCGAAGGTAAATGGCATCCTTCTTGTCATCGACGACGCCTTGAGAGGTCTCGAACATCAGATTGAAGCGTCTGATCTTCGTGAAATTGTGCGCGCCACATGAAGGACAGGGAATCTTTCTGTCTTCAATGACCTTTTCAAGCGCGTCACTGTCAAGTCCGTCCGCATCGATGGACGCGTCGTGTTCTTCGATCATCTTGTCCGCACGGAAGCGTGATTTGCATGCTTTGCAGTCGATTAATGGGTCGTTGAACTGATCGAAGTGTCCGCTTGCTTCCCAGGTTTTGGGGTTGAGCAGAATGGAACTATCAAGCCCCACGACGTTTCTTCTTTCCTGGACGAAGCGTTGCCACCAGGTGTCTTTGAGGTTTTTCTTGAGTTCCACGCCAAGTGGTCCGTAATCCCATGTGTTGGCAAGTCCGCCGTATATGGCGCTGCCTTGGAATACGAATCCATATTTCTTGGAATAGTTTATGAGTGTGTCCATGGTTACTGTCATGTTGTAGCCTCCGTCAAAGTAATGATTTTAAAATGCGTTTGGCCTTGGCGTTGAAAGAAAGGTTGGAGCTATATAGGCCGTCGGTGATTTCAAAGACAAGGCGCATTTCCTTGTCGCTTAGTTTTCTTGGTTCGAACTGTCTTATATCGACGTAGTAGAAATACTGTAGCGCGCGGGCAAAGGTTTCATCGTAAAGATTGTGATGCTTGTTGGCGTGGGCACTGCAGGTGAGCGTCCCCATGGTGCCATCGAGCAGTAAATCCTCTTTCGCGCCGCACGTTTCGCAGGCTTTCATGTTGATGCCGATGCCTTCGAAATGAAGAAACTTCATCTCGAATATGGCGAGTATTTCAAGGGGATATTCGGTCGTTTTGAGGGTTTGTGTGATTTTCATGAGAAACCGGTAAAGCTTTTCGTGATTGTCATCCTCATGCACATTGTAATAGATGAGTTCACTGATTACAGAAAGGACGTTGGTCTTCATGTAGTCTTCTTTGATAGCCTTGAAGTAATCAAGAAGCCGCGCTTCTTTGAGGGTTGGAAGACTGCCCTTGGATAGGTTCATTTCAAGAAGCATGTGCGTCTGCGCCTGGTGGCGCATGGGACTGTTCATCTTCTTCACACCACGGGCGATCATGGAGATGTGGCCTTGTTTCGTATAGGCATAAAGGAGCTTGCTCGTGTCCTTGTAGTCAATCGTTCTCAGGATAAACCCTTCAATCACCCCTGCGTTATTCGTTGAAGCCATAGTTGTCGAGGGTGCGCTCGCGGTTGCGCCAGTCACGCACGACCTTGCAGTGAAGGTCCAAGTATATTTTGGTGCCAAGAAGCTCTAAAATATCCTTGCGGGCTTTTGTTCCAATCTGTTTGATCATGCGTCCGCCCTTGCCGATGATGATGCCTTTTTGACTGTCGCGTTCGACGATGATGGTTGCCTGGATGTTGAGCACGTGAGGAGTGTTTTCATCGGTTTCCATGTGGTCTATCGTGACGTAGACGCTGTGGGGTACCTCTTCGTGCGTCAGCATGAGCACCTTTTCACGGATGCGTTCGCTTATGAGGAATTTCTCGGGCTGATCGGTCTGCATGTCTTCAGGATAGAAGGCCGGGCCTTCTTCGAGTTCACCCTTGATGTCTTCTACAAGGTTTTTCGTATAGGTGCCTTTTAGGGCACTCACGGCGAAGACGCCTTTGAAGGCGTGGGTTGTTTTCAGGGTTTCTATGAACGATTCAAGGCGTTCGATGTCCTTGATCTTGTCGATTTTGTTGATAACCAGGAATGCGGGTGTCTTGAGCGCACTCAAGGCTTCTATGAGCTTGTCTGAAAGCCCTGTCTGGTCGTCTGTGCCATCCACCATCACGAGGACGAGGTCGACGGCCCCCATCGTTCTGAGCGCGTTTTTGGACATGGTGGCGCCAAGTTTGTGCTTGGGCTTGTGCACACCGGGGGTGTCTATGAAGACAATCTGCGAATCATCATCGTTGTAAATCGCACGAATGGTGTTTCTCGTCGTCTGCGGTTTGCTTGAGATGATTGAGACCTTGTCGCCCATCAGGGTGTTGATAAGCGTGCTTTTGCCGACGTTCGGGTGCCCGATGATGCTTACGAATCCGCTTTTGAACACTAGAGATCGTTCTCCGTGAAAGCGAATGGGAGAAGCTCAAGGTTCTTTACGGTTTGGATGTCACCGTTCTTGTCGGCCATGACGATGGGCACGTCCGCAGGCACGAGTTCACTCATGACCTGGCGGCAGGCGCCGCAGGGGGTGATGATTTTGTCTTGTTCCGTAGTAAGCGCCATCTCGACGATGTCGTCTTTTCTGTACCCTTGTGAGTAGGCTGCGAAGAGGGCGCTTCGCTCTGCACAGTTTGAAAGGCCGTATGAGGCGTTTTCGACGTTGACGCCGTTGATGATGGTGCCGTCTTTGAGTCTTAAAGCGGCACTGACTTTGAAGTTTGAATACACCGCATGGGTGTTTTTGAGGTTGTTTATTGCAGACTGCATGAGTTCTTTATCCATAGTATTACCTACCTTTTTATTTTGAGTGAGTCAAGAATGTTTTCCTGAACGCTAAACATCATATTTTCCTTTTCCTCTGTCTCATGGGTGAAACCGAGGGCGTGCAGAAAGCCGTGGACGGCTAAAAATGCGAGCTCGCGCTTGAAGGTGTGGCCGTAGTTCTTGGCCTGGGCCATCGCGACGTAGGGGGCGATGAAGACATCGCCGAGTTCCCCTTCGATGTCACTTGGGAAGGTGAGGACGTCTGTGACGGTATCTGTGCTTCTGAAATTCCGGTTGAGCTCCTGCATCTTCTCGTTGGTGACGAGGATGAGATTCAAGATTTGTTTCTTGGAGACGTTTTGCATCTTGAACGCTTTTTTCATGACCTTTTCAAGAAGGGGACCGTAGTTTTCCTCGTTGCACTGATTAATGATGTTCGTCATCGTATCGCTCCAATATCTTCTGGATTAGGGGATGCCTTATGACATCGAGGCGTTCGAAGCGCGTGACTTCGATGCCTCTTGTCCCATCAAGCAAGCGTGTGGCGTGGATGAGGCCGCTTTCGTTGTTTCTTGGGAGATCCACCTGGGTGATATCACCGGTGATGACCATCTTCGAGTGAAAGCCAAGGCGTGTCAGGAAAAGCTTCATCTGCCCCTTGGTGGTGTTTTGTGCTTCATCGAGGACGACGTAGGCGTTTTCAAGCGTTCGCCCGCGCATGTAGGCAAGCGGTGCGATTTCCACGACGCCCTTTTCGATGAGCTCGTCGGTCTGCTTGCGACCAAGCGCATCGTATAAAGCGTCATAAAGCGGTCTCAGGTAAGGGTCTATTTTCTCTTTGAGGTCCCCCGGTAGAAACCCGAGGTTCTCGCCAGCTTCCAC
>JBNJEC010000085.1:0-3612 GCA_051745505.1 Bacillota bacterium | reverse complement strand
CTTGGATTCAAGGTCCTCGTGATGAGCGAGTTCATTGCACAAAGTGACGTTAGCATTGGCCGCATGCTTTATGAAGGCCGCATTACGCTTGATTATGAATCGGTCTTTGCATGGACGCTCCTTATCGTTTTCGTTGTATTCGTGATTGAAAGTGTCCTGAGCAGGTTCAAACCAAGTGCCACGGACAGTGTATGAATATCTATTTGTAAGGTTCATTGGTATAATGAACCCGAGGTGATACCATGTCCTTTTCCACATTTTTATTCAATACGATTGCGCCCGTATATGGGCTGTTTTTCAAACGTCAGGTCAAACATTTCAAAAAAATCATCCCTGAAAACAAAGACGCCTTCGATCTTCTCAAATACGACAGGATTCTCGATGTAGGGTGTGGAACGGGTGCGCTTGCGTATGCGCTGAGCGATCTCGGCATGACCGTGACCGGGGTGGATCCCGCAAAACGCATGCTTAAAGTCGCGAAGAAGAAAATAGACAGTCTCAATGTCACCTGCATTGAAGAAAGCGTTACTGAAGGCCTTCCCTTTGATGACGACAGTTTTCCTGTAAGCATCATGAGTCATGTCGCCCATGGACTCAAGCCAAAAGAGCGCGCCATCATGTATGAAGAGATGAAACGCGTCACAAGTGACTTCGTCATTTTCCATGACTACAACGGTGTCAGACACCCTTTGGTGGATACGGTGGAATTCTTTGAACGCGGGGATTATTTCAACTTCATCAAAGTCGCGAAAAAAGAAATGGAAACCCACTTCAAAAACGTAACCAAGGTCAACGTGTCCAAACGTACTGCCTGGTATATCTGTGAAGTATGACATCCCGAACCTTGGGATGTCTTTTTAGTTGGTGGACCAAATTGTATTAATCCTTTCTTTGGCGTATAATGCTTTTGAATGGAGGGAACACGCATGCGCTCAAACTTAAAATTCGTCTATTTCGCTTTCGTATGGCACGGCTTTTTTCTCGCCCTCACCATGTCGATGATTGATTTCAATACAGTATTGCCCACCCTGATTGACACCTTGAACGATTCCAAAATCATTTTCGGATCGCTTTATTCAATCATGCTCGGCGGTCCGCTTATCTTCAACATGCTTTTCAGCCATTACTTGAGACGCTTCACAAAAAAGAAGAAGTTTCTTCTGATAGGCATGTATCTTAGAGGGATTGCCTTTTTCGGGATGGCGTTTGTGACGTACTTTTACGCCCTTGAATCGCCCTTGTTCGTCATTCTTTCTTTTTACTTCTTCATTACGCTATTTGCGGTGAGTGCGGGATTTGCGGGTCTCAGTTACTCAGATATCGTTGCGAAAATGGTGACGAAAGAAGAAAGAACGACACTTTTTACTGTCAAACAGTTTTTCAGTTCGACCGCTTCCTTTTTGGGAGGAGTGCTTGTCGGACTTGTTTTCGCCTCAGATATCGCCTTTCCGCTCAATTACACCTATACGCTCAGTCTTGGCTTTTTGGGGCTTTTTGTGGCGTCAATCGGGTTTTTGTTGCTTAAAGAACCTGAAGGCGTCATTGAAGAGGATGCCATGAGTCTCTCCGGTTACATCAAAACCGTGCCGAAACTGATGATGGAAGACAGAACGTTTCTCAAATTCGTCGTAGTTGAGAATATGTCTTCGTTTTCGATGATGATTCTTCCTTTTTACATTCTCTACGCACGAGAAATTCTGAATATCCCCGATAGCTACATTGGCGTATTTTTGATTCTGCAAGTAAGTGGCACGATTCTATCAAACATCATGTGGGGCCTGATTGGAAAGAAGAAAAACGCGAAAGCCATTGTACGCGGCTGTGTACTTCTAGGCGCACTCAATCCACTCTTTGCGGTACTTCTTGGCATGTTTTCGCCAGAACTCTTCGGACTGGTTTTTCTCATCATCGGCTTCAACATGAGTGGAAGACAAGTCGGGTTTGAACCGTATTTGCTTGATATCGCACCACCAAGAAAACGGATCGAGTATCTCGGCATCAGGGGATCGCTCAATCTGCTGGTCGTTATTCTACCGCTTCTGGGTGGAGTCTTCATCAGTCTTGCGGGCTATGAAGCAACATTTATCACGGTTGCGGTAATCATGATGGGGGCGTTTTTCATGCTCAAGAACATGAAAGCGCATATGGGTTAGATCAACCCCAGGGTCTTGGCGCGCTCGCAGTTCATTAAACTTGATATTGGCGCCTTCCCCATCTTATAATGAATGTAGACTGACCAAAGGGGGTGTATCCCATGTTAAAAAAACTTGTGCTTTCGTTTCTCGTTTTCATAATGGCGTTCACCGTAAGCGTGAGCGTTGACGCTGTCACACGTGAAAACAGAAGTGCATCTTCAAAAGTCGCTGAGAAAATCATCGCCATTGGGAACACCGCCATGGTTGATTACGGCATTGAAAGTCAAAACGCTTTTTTTGAAGAAAAGCTTGAAGACAATCAGGAACCCTACGAAAAACCGTTTCACTTTTATAAAACAACCGTCACTTCAAACGAGGTGGCGGAGTTGAAGGATTACCACTTTGAACCGGAAACCGCAGAGTCAGACAAAGTGCTTCTTTATCTGCATGGTGGCGCGTACATCAACCGTCCCACCTTCTTTCATTTCCGCTTTGTGGACAAACTGGCCGATGAGCTCAACATCGAAGCCCACCTTCCTCTTTATCCCCTTGCGCCTGAACATACAGCGGAAGACACCTATGAAGCGGTTATCGCGTATTATGAAACCTTGTTGGAAAAATATCCGGACAAAGACATCATCGTTATCGGAGACAGTGCGGGCGGCGGGCTTGCGCTTGGACTGACTCAGACACTTGAAAATGGAAATACCACGTTACCGAGTGAACTTGTCCTTATCGCCCCATGGCTCGATATTCGACTTGAAAACCCCCAAGTTGATGCAGTGGAACCCTACGACCCCATGCTTGATAGACGCGCCGCACAGTTCATCGGTGAAAAGTGGGCAGGCGACAAGGCACTGACTGATCACCAGGTCAGTCCCCTTTACGGACAAATTGAAGACCTTCCGCCCATCACGCTTATTCAGGGCACCTACGACATCCTGTATCCCGACAGCGAATTGCTCTATGAAAAAGCTAAAGACAGAGGGGTTGAAATCGATTATCACGTCTATGAAAAGATGGCGCACGTTTTTCCGCTTTACATGTTCGTGCGTGAATCACAAGAGGCGTATGAACTCATTGTAGATACACTGAGTGAATAAAAAAAGCACTCGGCTTGTGACTATCCACAAGTCGAGTGCTTTATGTTTAGTTGACGGGAATGACCGCGCCGTCGTAAGTTTCTTCAATGAAGGTGGCGATTTCTTCGCTTTGGAGTACTTCGATCAAAGCTTGGACGAATGGGTCGTCTTCATCTTCGCTTCTGGCAACCAGAATGTTTACATAAGGGCTTGCACTGCCTTCAAGCGCAATGGCATCCGTGAGTGGGTCAAGGCCGTTGTCAAGGGCGTAGTTCCCGTTGATGAGCACGGCGTCGCCTGAGTTGTTGTTGTAGTTTGTGTAAAGAAGGGCCGAATCGATTTCAGTGAAGGTAATGTCATAATCGGAAGTGAAAAGATCGTTCAGTCCATTCAGT
>JBNJEC010000084.1:0-3681 GCA_051745505.1 Bacillota bacterium | reverse complement strand
CCAAGCCTTACCATTACAATTCCACGCTCGGTGAATTGAGTGAGACCCTTATTGGCAAAATACTCAGACGACAAGTGAGAAAAAAGATGCGCGAGATCGCTGGCGAGAACACGTCGAACCAGCGCATGATGGCCGCCATGGTCGACGCAATGCCCCTTAGAACCCTGCATACGATGTCCGGCGGCGCAATGAAGAAATCCACAGCCATAGGCCTCATCCAAATGGCTAACGGTCACTACCTAAAAGGCGTTAAAACCCTCATTGCCAAGAAAAAGTGATGCATGTTCGCAACCACGGTCAAGAAGGCCCATGAAAAATGGTTTATACTGCGAGTGAGGTGATGGCATGAACCAAGAACAAAGAACCGCGGTATCGAGAATGCAAACCCATATTGAAACGCACATCCATGACTCAATCACACTGAGGGATCTGGCCAAAGCCAGCGGCTATTCTCCCTACCACGCCGCAAGACTGTTCAAAGAGGCGACCGGACACACACCGTTTGACTATATAAGGCGGTTGCGTCTTACAAAGGCTGCGAAGACACTCAGAGACAGCGAGACTCAGGTTCTGGATGTGGCCCTTGATTTTGTGTTCGATTCCCACGAAGGTTTCACCCGTGCATTCTCAAGAACTTTCGGCCTGGCGCCAAGAGATTACCGAAAACGTCCTGTGCCGATTCCCTGGTTTCACCCTTTCGATGCCCTCGCTTCAAATCTGGATCAGAAAGGAAAGAAGTCCATGAAAACCAGAACCATTTTCACCCAGATCATCGAACGTCCACTCAGAAAAGCCCTCATCAAAAGAGGCAAAACCGCGACAGGCTACTTCAAATACTGCGAAGAAGTCGACCCAGACATTTGGGGTATCCTTCTATCGGTGAAAGAAGCGCTTTATGAGCCCGTGGGCATGTGGCTGCCAGACCACTTGATTGCCCCGGGTACGAGTCCCTATGTCCAAGGCGTCGAAGTGCCTTATGACTACGAAGGGGGCATTCCTGAAGGCCTGGAACTCATCACACTCGATTCTCAAACCTACATGGTCTTTCAGGGCGAACCTTATGACGACAGCGAATTTGAGACCTTTGTAGGAGAAGTGATGCGCGCCATTGAAACATACGACCCAACGCTTTACGGATACGCCTGGGACCTTGGCAGCGCACCAAGATGTCAACTCGAACCCCAGGGGTATAGAGGTTACATCGAAATGCATCCGGTAAAGAAACTGTCAAAAAAGACTTAATGACTGAGCAAGGAAAAAGGGATCGTCAGATCCCTTTTTAAATACGTTCTTTTCGGCTATAAGTAGTATGAAGCAGCTGGTGCGCCTTCTCACTGCCGGGGTGGTCAAGAAACTCTTCATACACTTTCTGTACCATGGCGTTTTCATGGCTCTTGCGGCGTTTCATGGATTTGTCGAGTGCGTACAGTGCCTTTCTACGCTTTTCAATCACGGAGAAATCCCCCTTGTGGTAAGGCTGGCCACCCCCGCCGATGCAGCCACCGGGACACGCCATGATTTCTATGGCGTCGAACTCGCTTTCTCCCTTTTCTATGCTTTCAAGGAGCTTTCTGGCGTTCCCGAGTTCATGGGCGATGCCTATTTTGAGTGTTTTCCCCCCGATATCCACGGTGGCTTTTCGGATGCCTTGCATGCCACGCATCGCTTCAAAGTCCACCTGGTTGAGCTCCTTGCCGGTTATCATTTCATACGCGGTTCTCGTGGCGGCTTCTATGACGCCACCTGTCGCGCCGAATATGCTAGCCGCTCCAGTGGATTCACCCAATAGATTGTCAAAGGACGCTTCTTCAAGCCTTGAAAAATCAATCGAGGCTTCTTTGATCATGCGCGCGAGTTCACGGGTGGTAATGACGTGGTCGACGTTTTTCAAACCGTTTTCACTGAGTTCTTCTCTCGCGGCTTCCGCCTTTTTAGCGACACACGGCATGACTGCGATGCTTCTTATTTTTGAAGGGTCGATGCCCGTCTTTTCAGCGTAATAGGTCTTGGTGAGTGTTCCGACCATTGCCTGGGGTGATTTGCACGAAGACGGTACGTCCAAGAGATCAGGAAACTGGTGTTCAATGAACTGGACCCATGCGGGACAACAGGACGTAAGCATCGGAAGCTTTCCGCCGTTTTCAATTCTCTTTATTAGTTCGTGGGCTTCTTCGACTATGGTGAGGTCGGCTCCGAAATTCGTATCGAATACCGTATCGAACCCGAGTCTTTTAAGCGCACGAATGATTTTTCCCGTCGAGATCTCACCCGGTTCCATGCCAAACGCTTCACCAAGCGCGACGCGTACGGCGGGCGCAATCTGTACGACGGTGTGCCGGTTAGGGTTGTTGAGGGCCCGCCAGACTTTCGGTGTCGCATCCACTTCCGCTAAGGCGCCGGTTGGACACACTGACACGCACTGACCGCAGAATGTACAGCTTGTGTCATTCAAATCAAGATAAAAGGCTGTGGATGTCACAACGTCAAACCCTCTTTCAAGGGGTGAAAGGACGCCAACAGTCTGCACTTCGTCACACATCGTGATGCAACGTCTGCACATGATGCACTTGTTAGGGTCTTTGATGATGGCGCCTGAAGACACATCGATTGGATGGTCCATCTTTTCGCCTTCGTAGTGAATCTTGCGAATGTTCATGTCATCGGCGAGTTTCTGAAGTTCACAATCAAGATTCTTTACGCAGGTCAGACAATCCTGGGGATGGTTTGAAAGCATGAGTTCTAGACTGCTTCTTCTGCCCATAACCGCTTTGATGCTGTCGGTATCGATGACCATGCCGTTGCGTACTTTCTGAGCACAAGAAGGCACGAGTCTGCCCGATTGCTTGTCTTCAACCAAGCATACGCGGCAGTTGGCGTTTTGGTTCACTGCACCGAGTTCGTGCATATTCATATGACAAAGGGTCGGGATTTCGATGCCGGCTTTTTTTGCGGCATCAAGAATCGTCGTCCCCTTTTCAACATTGATATCAATCCCGTTGATGGAGACGGAAACCATTTTATCGATTAAGTTCATGATGAGCCTCCTTCGTTTCCAGACGCGTCCTGAGTGAATCATTCATAGACAATCGCTCCTTTTGGGCACGCTTCCATGCAAGCACCACATTCGATGCATAGGTTCTGATCAATAGCGTGGGTCTGTTTGACTTCCCCGCTTATGGCATCCACAGGACAGACACGTTTGCATTTGGTACACCCGATGCAGTCTTCTTCAATGACTCTGTAGCCGTGTGGTTTTTCATGGTTTGCGTAAGCTTCATATTCATCTCTGAAAAACCTGAGGGTGGAAAGCACGGGATTTGGAGCGGACTGTCCGAGACCGCAAAGCGATGTGTTTTGTACATTTAGCGCAAGTTCTTCAAGAACTTCCAGATCTTCAGGACTCCCTTCCATGTTCGTGAGTTTCTCAAGCATTTCGTGGAGACGTTTCGTTCCAATTCTACATGGGGTACACTTGCCGCAGGATTCATCCTGAGTGAAATCCAGATAGAATTTTGAGATTTCCACCATGTCAGTCTTCTCGTCCATGACAATCATGCCACCCGATCCCATCATCGCGCCGATTTCCTTCAAGGAATCATAGTCAATGGGCGTGTCGAGATATTCCTCGGTGATGACACCGCCTGAAGGCCCGCCTATCTGCACACCTTTGAATGGGACATC
>JBNJEC010000083.1:0-3718 GCA_051745505.1 Bacillota bacterium | reverse complement strand
AGGTTCTTTATTCATCGATTATGCGAAGTAGCCGATGTAAGGCCCTCCAAAAGAAAGCGGGACCCCGAGACTCTGCGCTTCACCGACGGCTATGTCGGCGCCTTGGTCCCTCGGGGTTTTGAGGTGTGAGAGGGTTGAAGGGTCCTGGTTGATGATGAAAAGCGTCTTGTTGTCGCTGCAGGTTTCCCCCAGATCCTTGAAGTCTTCGATGAGGCCGTAGCGGTTCGGCGTTTGAGCAATCAGCGCGGCCGTATCATGACGCATGGCGTCTTTCATGGCAGTGAGGTCGCTCACACCGTTTTTACCGCTAATGATGTCAACTTCGATGTCCTGGTTGTAGGCATAGGTCTTGAGCACATCGACAATGACGGGATTCACGGTGTCACTGATTAGAATGTGCTTTCTTTTCTTTCTGACATTGATAGCCATGTACATCGCTTCTGCGGTGGCGGTTGCGCCATCATACATCGAAGCGTTCGAAACATCCATGCCTGTGAGTTCACTGATCATGGACTGGTATTCGAAAATGTATTGAAGCGTGCCCTGGGAGACTTCGGGCTGATAAGGCGTATACGCGGTCAAAAACTCCTGTCTTTCAATCAGGTGGCGTATGACGCTTGGGGTGTAGTGGTCGTAAGCCCCCATGCCCATGAAACTCTTGAGCGGACGGTTGTTCTCCGCAAGGGTTTTGAAATGATTGGTCAGTTCCAGTTCACTCATGCTGCTAGGGATGTCTAAATCGACGCCTCTTAAAGCTTTTGGCACATCTTCATAAAGCGTATCGATGTCTTTTACACCAATGGTCTTGAGCATCGCCTCGATGTCTTCAGGCGTATGCGGCAGGTATTTGAACATGCAAAGCCCCCTTAAGTTGGTTTATTCACTTGTGATTTTAATGTATGCTTCTGCGTCCATGAGTCCTTCGAGTTCACTTTTGTCTTCGAGTTCCACCTTGACGATCCAGTTTTCATAGGGATCGTTGTTGAGAAGTTCCGGTGAATCTTCCAAGTCCTCGTTGATTTCAACGATGACGCCGCTCACTGGAGCGATAAGATCGGATGCTGCCTTGACGGATTCCACGGTGGCGAATTCGTCGTCTTTGGAAAGCTGGTCTTCGACTTCAGGCATTTCGATGAACACCACTTCTCCGAGTTCATCCTGTGCAAAGTCGGTGATGCCGATATAGGCATGGTCGCCGTCGACCTTGACCCATTCGTGCGTTTCCTGGTAATACAGTTCCTTTGGTGTTTTCAATTGAATCACTCCTAAGTTTTATTTGGTTTATAGTTTAACAGTTTCTTTTTGATGACTCTGGCGGGGATGCTTTTGTTTCTGATGGCGACAGTTAGTTCAGTGCCTCTTTTGTCGTGTGGCTTGTCGATGAGTGCCATCGCAAGTGGTGCGCCTTTGGTAGGCGATATATAGCCGGTGGTGATGTGACCGACCAATGCGTCATCCTTGTAGACTTCGTAGCCTTCTCTGGGCACATTTTTTTTGAGCAGTTCAAGGCCCACGAGCCGTCTTTTCTTATGCTTTTTATTGTCAAGGAGCGCGTCTTTTCCGATAAAGGCGTCCTTGTCAAAATCAATCGCAAACGTCATGCCTGCGTCAACCGGGGTGATGGTGCTTGAAAGTTCATGCCCATATAGCGGGAGTGCGGCTTCATAGCGAAGCGTATCGCGTGCTCCGAGACCCGCGGGCGTTACACCCTTTTCAACGAGATCATTGAAAAGTGCTTTGATATCTTCAGGTTCGCCGTATATTTCAAACCCGTCTTCACCCGTGTAGCCGGTGCGCGAGACGAGAAATTCCAGTTCGTTGATGAGGCATTCGACAAACGTGAATGGTTTCACTTCACCGAGATCCTGATCGCAAAGCGGATTCAGTATGGATTCCGAGTCAGGCCCCTGAAGGGCGATTTGTCCGTAAAGATCACTCTTGTCAACCACGGTGATTTTTCCATTTCTCTTTTCATTGAGCCACTTGAAGTCTTTGTCCTTGTTGGCGGCGTTGACCACAAGCAGATAGAAACTTTCGTTGTACTTGTAGGCAAGCAAATCGTCAATGGTGCCCCCGTCTTCGTAACAAAGAAAGCCATAAGCGATTTCTCCGGGGTTCAAATTTGAGACGTTGTTGGTGAAAACCGAATCAACGAACGCGGTCGCGTTCTTGCCAAACACATAGATTTCGCCCATGTGTGAGACATCGAAAACGCCTGCGCGTTTCCTTACTGCTTCGTGTTCTTCTTTGATGGAAGTATATTGCAAAGGCATTTCATAGCCGGCGAATTCAACCATCTTTGCGCCCAGACGAACGTGGTCGTCGTGAAGGGTGGTCTTTTTCATCCTAACATTCCTCTCAGGTCATGGTTTGGTGTAAGCCTTATCAATTCCTTATTATAGAGTATTCTCTGTGTAATGACAACCATTCTTGAGTTAAGTTTGCACTTTTTGATTAAGCGTGCGAACAAATAAAAACCTTATTGAACCAGAGGCAAACTATGGTAAAATATACGCAAAGGATGTGTTTTTATGTGGGTTAAAAAAAGGGACGCCATTGTAGTATCGATTGTCTATTTCACTTTCGGGATCACCTGGATACTGTTTTCAGACTGGTTGGTGCTCAGAATCGCCGATGACACGACCGGTTATGCCTATTTCAGCTTGATCAAAGGCATCGTGTTCGTGATTCTCTCGACGTTCGTGATTTACATCACGCTTTTCATTCAACAAAAATCCAGGCGCTCTCTTGAAGAGGATATCGTCAAAAGAAGCAACGTCACAGAAGAATACAGAGATCTCCTCAAAAACCAAAAACAGCTTCTTTACAACCTGATCGACGAATCTCCCGTGCCCATGATTTTGCATTCTGAGAACCGTCGCATCCTGAGACTCTCAAACGCATTCACCACGAAAACGGGCTACCGACTAAGCGAACTGCCCACCATCAAAAGCCTCACAGAAAGCTGCTGGCCGCACAAAAGCGAAGAAATATACAGCCATTTCACACAGCTTTATGACATCACCGACAAGATTTTCGAAGGCACCTTCACCCTTGAGACCAAAGACGAGAAAAAAGTCATGTGGGAACTGCATTCGGCCTACATCGGCCGTGACGAGGAAGGCCTTAAGAACGTCATCACCATCGGCATCGACGTCACTGAGGAGCGTGAGAAGGAAAAGGATCTCACCTTTCTTTCCTATCACGACGATCTTACGGGGCTTTACAACCGCCGCTACTACAACCAGATGACCTCCCATTTCTCCAAGTTCAAGGACACCGGGTTGATTCTTGCGGACATCAACGGGCTCAAGCTCATCAATGACCTCTTCGGCCATGAATACGGAGACGAGCTCTTAAAGACGTTTGCGAAGATTTTGAAAAGCACCCTGCCAAGGGATGCCTTCATCGCGAGACTCGGAGGCGACGAGTTTGTCATCGTTTTATACAAGTATGACCTCAAAACCGTCAAGACCCTTGTCAAGACCATCAAGGAGACCGTCCGTGAAAACGTCATCAAGGACATCATCCCAACAGCTGCCTTTGGCTACTCCAAGAAAAACATGAAAGAACCCCTTCAACACACCTTCAATCGCGCAGAGAACATGCTTTACAGAGACAAGGTGCATGAATACGACAAACAAACCGATGCGATGCTTGATTCGATTTTGAACACCCTGTATAAAAGAACCGACGAATCCGAGAACCACATTGAAAA
>JBNJEC010000082.1:0-3747 GCA_051745505.1 Bacillota bacterium | reverse complement strand
TACATGGGGATGCTGTGCTCGCCTGAGAAACTGAACGAGTATCTTGAAGCGACGTATGAAACCTATGGCAAGGACGTAAACCTCAGTCACTTCTATGCGCCGATTGGGCTTGATACGGGCGGGGGAAGTCCTGAGGAAATCGCTGTAAGCATCGCAGCGGAAATGCTTTCGATCATCCATGGAAAAAAGGGACACAAACACATGAGAGAGAGCATGCATGGTCGGTATCGTTACTGGACCAATCAATAGCAAAAAGACCACCAGGATGAAAGCCCTCCACCGCGAGAAAGGTGGAGACGGATTCATCATGATAAAAACCATGGATGGCAACACAGTCAAAAGCTACCATGCCCAAAGACTCTCAACAGGGGAACAACGCCTGCTTGTATTAAGAGTTGGCTATGAAGACGATTCGTTTATGGAAGCGACACGTATCGGACCTTACCGGTTTGACGCATCCGCTCTGGATTGGATCCATTCGACTATGAAGCATTTGATACATAGTCATGAAACACCGCTTTATCTGGATGAGGTGGGCATTCTGGAACTGAGAGGGGAAGGTTTTTCCGCTATTATGGACGAATTATCCCAAAGTGACAAGCCTATTTATATCAGTGTCCGAGAAGACCTGGTCCAAAGCGTCATCAATGTGTATCACCTCAAAAACGTACGTATATTCAAAGGGGATGAATTCAATGGATGATCTCAAAATCACAAACGGCGCCGTCTATATGAACGGAGATTTCTACCGGGTCAACGTATATGTCAAGGATGGGCGGATCAGCGCCCTCACAGACGACGTGAGAGAAGCAAAGGAAACCTACGACGCATCGGGTGCGATGGTTCTGCCTGGATTCATCGATCCGCATGTGCATTTCTCGCTTGAAGTCGGTGCCCACAAAACCGCAGACGATTTTGAAAGCGGCTCAAGAGCCGCGGCTTTTGGTGGCGTGACGACGTTTGTGGATTTTTTGGACCCCACCGCAACCGTAGACGCGCTTGAAAAAGCATTTGAAAAAAGAATAGAAGAAGCCAAGGCTTCCACCCTTGATTACAAACTGCACGCAACCTTGAAATCACCTGAGGATTCGGTTGAATCCTACGTTAACGCCATGCGACGCCTTGGCCTTGATACGCTCAAGGTCTTTACCACCTATTCAGACAGTGGCCGTAGAACAGGGGACGAGGCCATCAAACAGTTGATCGGCCTTACCGTGCCACATAAGTTCTTGTTGCTTGCGCATATTGAAAACGACGACCTCATTACTCTCAACAAGGATTTCACCCATGAAGACCTCCCAAAAAGCCGTCCAAGTGAAAGCGAGACTTTAGAAGCCTTGAAACTTGCTGACTTTGTCAAGGAAACAGGGGGACGTCTTTACATGGTGCATCTGAGCAGTGGACACACGCTCAAAGCCTTGAAACACAAATTTCCAGGGATTCTCAATACCCGGTTCTTCGTGGAAAGCTGTCCACAATATTTCATGTTCAAGCGTGACTGCCTGCATAAAAAGAATGGCCATCTTTATACCTGTGCGCCCCCTCTCAGATCTATGATGGAGCAGCACTACTTAAGAAACCATTTTGAGGATATTCACACGATAGGCACCGACCACGCGCCGTTCATGAAGCAAGAAAAGGAAGAGACACTTTTAAAAGATATTCCGCTCGGACTTGGCAGCATTGAACACACCTTCAATGTGCTTTATCACTTGAAAGGGGTAAGCGTCATCGACAAGATGACAGTCAATCCCGCAAAAAGAATGGGCCTTTTTCCGAAAAAAGGGGTTTTGAAAGTTGGAAGCGACGCTGACATTGCGATTGTCAAACTCCGTGAACCCTACAAAATCAAGGCGAATCACTCAGCCTGTGATTATTCACTTTATGAAGGGTTAGAAGCCTCTACACAGATCGTCTCCACCATTTCAAGAGGCCGCTTTGTCGTAAAAGACGGCGTCTTTACCAAACAAAAAGGCGAATTTCTAAGAGGAGAGGGTATCGATGCCTAAAGCCATCACCAATGCGATTGTCTATGATTTTGAGACATTTCACAATCCCGGATATGTTTTATTTGATGAGTCCATCATAAAAACCGGCCCAATGGATGCATTCAAAGAAAGTGAAGCCGACGAAATCATTGATGGGACTGACCATTTGGTCATGCCGTCCCTTGTCGTCGGACATACCCACATCTATTCAGCGTTCGCCCGCGGATGGATGAATCCTGAAACCTTTGAAACATTCCCTGAAATCCTCGAAAAACAGTGGTGGAAACTCGACTCAGGCCACTCGCTTGCCTCCCTTTATGCAAGTGGCATCGTCTCAGCGGTCGACCACGTCAAAAACGGCGTGACGACCTTGATCGACCACAACGCATCAGGCACCATCAAAGGCGCGCTTGAAACCCTTAAAAAAGCCGTAGTGGACGATGTGGGCTTAAGAGGGATGTTCGCGTTTGAAACGAGTGACCGTTTCAACGTGGATGAGTGCATAGACGAAAACAAAGCGTTCATCAAATCGCATCAGAGTGAATTGGTGAGCGGGCATTTTGGTCTCCACGCCTCTTTCACTTTGAGTGAAGACACACTGAAAAAAGTCCGTGAAAATCTGAATGGAGCCCCCATTCACATCCACGTCGCAGAAGGCAAGGAAGATGAAGACCACGCCATAAACACGTATGGTGAGCGTGTTGTCGAGCGGCTTTCAAGACATGGCCTGATCACCAAGGATTCCATCCTCACCCACGCGCTTTTCGTGGATGACAAGGAAAGAGACTTGATCAAGAAACACGGCGCCATCGTTGCGCTCAATCCGGGTTCGAATATGAACAATGGCGTGGGTCTCCCTGACTACAGGGCCTTGAAAGCCAAAAACATTCCCGTAATTTTAGGCAATGACGGCCTTTCAATGACCATCACGCAGGAATATCTCAATCTTTTCTTTGGAAGTCATCTTAAAACCCTTGACCCACAAGGCTTCGGTATGGATGACCTTATACGCGTCATTGACGATACCTACGCCTACGCATCAAGAAGGCTTGGCATCAAACTCGGTCGCTTCAAAAATGGGTACAAGGCCGATCTTCTGATGCATCCTTATACACCACCGACCCCCATCAACAAGGACAATGCACTAGGACACCTTGTCTTCGGCATGTTTTCAAGTTTCAAGCCGTCTGACGTATTCATAGATGGCAAGAGAATTGTCAAAGACTATGACATAGACACGCGCACCAACGCTCTTTATAAAAACGCAATGAAAGAAGCCGAGGCACTCTGGCTTCGACTAAAAGAAGGACGTGATCCCCATGAATCTTAAAACCACTTTTGACGGACTCACCCTTGAAAACCCGCTTATGCCCGCATCCGGACCTCTGGTAGGGGATGACGAAAAATTGCGCTTCATGCAAAAGGCAGGGGTCGGCGCCGTCGTCAGCAAAACCATTTCAACGAAACTTCCAAACATCCCAAAACCCTGCATCTATGGCTCAAACACCTATGTTCAAAACAGTGAACTCTGGAGTGAATACTCTCTTGAAAAATGGGAAACGGAGTTTTTGGTAAGACACCTGGAACAAAAGGACAGACCCCTGATTCTCTCAGTCGGGTACTCCAAAGAAGACATGGAAACCCTGATCCCGAGACTGGACCCCTTCGCGGACGCCTTTGAAGTCTCCACGCACTACGTCGGGACGGATTTGAGCGTTATCGGAGACACCGTCAAAACCATCAGAAACCTCACAAAGAA
>JBNJEC010000081.1:0-3756 GCA_051745505.1 Bacillota bacterium | reverse complement strand
TACCTGATCGAGAAATCTTTGGTTATCAGGGAAAAGGAAACAACTATGCAACTGTTTAAAAGAACCATCCTACTCAAAGTGTTTTCATTCATACTGCTCGCAGGGTTCATCGTAACCTTGGCAGCCTGCAACACGACAGATACGGATCCCGATGATACCAACGATCCTGACAATACAAATGATCCTGATGACGCAGAAGTCATAGAAGACGCATCGCTTACGGATCTGAGCATCGATGGCACATCCATCATGGGCTTCGACTCAGCGACTGAAGCGTACACCGTGGTCTTGTCTGGTGACGCGACAGCACCTGTCATAGACGCCACTCAGTTCGACACGACTTCAGATGTCACCATCACAGATGCGATGGATATCAATTCTTCCGTTGACAGTGAAAGAACTGCGACCATCACCGTCACCCTCGCAGATGGATCTGAATCCATGGTCTACACCATTTTGTATGAAACCGGCATTGAAGCGGTTGACTTAAGAAGCGCGGATGACTTTGTCATCCTCGCTGAATCAGCTATTTCAAGCGAAACGGCTTCAGCAGTTACAGGCGATATCGGTGTGAGTCCACAAGCCGCAACCTACATCACAGGGTTCTCACTCATCATGGATAGTACGGGCACTTTCTCTACATCCAGTCAGATCACCGGGCAAGTCTTTGCAAGTGATTATACTTCACCTACACCAAGCAACCTTACGACTGCCATCTCTGACATGCGCACAGCCTACACCGACGCAGCAGGCAGAACCGCCCATTACACAGAACTCTATAGTGGAGACCTTAGTGGCAAAACCCTCACCCCAGGTGTCTATAAATTCGGAACCGGCGTCCTCGTCAACACGGACCTTACCTTGCACGGGAATGCAACGGATGTCTTCATCTTCCAGATTGATGGCTCATACACACAAGCCTCAGCTACAGCCATCACCCTAACAGGTGGCGCACTTCCTGAAAACATCGTATGGCAAATCGCCGATACAGTGTCCATTGGAACAGGCGCCCATTTTGAAGGGACCGTCCTTGCCAAAACCAACATCGCACTTGGAACCGGCGCAACCATGAACGGTTCACTCTACGCACAAACCGCAGTCACCCTTGATGCAGCAACCGTTACAAAACCCTAATGCACTTATAACGCTTAACATGAAAAGGACACGCATCACATTACTAGGAGGTGAGTCATGGAACCCATCAAACTCTACACCATAGAAGAGGTATCGGAGATACTTAAAATAACTCCGAGAACCATTTACAACTATATCAAAAACCAGGATCTCGAAGCCGTAAAAATCGGTAAATACTGGCGCATCAAGCACAGTACGCTTCAAGCGTTCATCGAAGAGCGGACCGTAAACAATTAACCATTTAAATATTCTCTGCTCGACTGTGCAAACGCTTGGGCAGGGATGTTTTTATAAAAAAAAGAATATGTCTTCCTGTAAAGACACGACCTGTAATGCTTGAAAGATGTCATAAACAGACACGAAGAAGCAACTTGTGGACGTAAGGTTTAAATTACAAAAATCCCTTGGCAAAAACCCTCTTGTCCATGATTACTATGTGTGATAGAATAGCAAACAACTTGGATATTCAAAATAAAATAAAATCGGAGTGTTTGTTATGTTAAATCAACTATCCATCGGCTCTTTGAAAGTCAAATGGCCAATCATTCAAGGCGGTATGGGCATTGGTATCTCCAAAGCCGGCCTCGCCTCAACCGTCGCGAACCAGGGCGGAGTCGGCGTCATATCCGCCGCAGGCCTCGGCATGTTTCAAAAGTCTGAAGACAGAGGCGCGTCCATGATGGACGCACTTAAAAAGGAAATCGGGAAAGCCCGTTCAATGACCAAGGGAATTCTTGGAGTGAACATCATGGTCGCCATGACCAACTTCGCTGACCTTGTCAAAACCGCCATAAATGAAAAAATCGATGTCATATTCGCAGGTGCGGGGCTCCCTCTTGATCTTCCGAAATACAGAGACAAAGCGTCAAACACCAAGCTTGTCCCCATCGTCTCTTCAGCCCGTGCGGCCAAAATCATCGTGAAGAAGTGGTGGGATAAATACAAGACCGTCCCAGACGCATTCGTGTTGGAAGGGCCAAAAGCGGGTGGCCACATCGGGTTCAAGTCCAAACAGATTGACGACCCCGCCTATAAGCTTGAAAGCCTAATACCACAAGTGTTGGAAGGCATCAAACCTCTTGAAGCAACGACGGGCATGTCCATCCCTATCATTGCCGCAGGCGGCATCTATACGGGCGAAGATATCGCAAAAGCCTTTGAACTTGGTGCATCCGGTGTCCAAATGGGCACACGGTTCGTCACCACCCATGAATGCGATGCGGACCTTGCCTTCAAACAAAGCTACATTGACAGTGAAATTGAGGACATGGCAATCATCACAAGTCCCGTGGGCTTACCGGGAAGGGCTATCAATAACTCGTTTTTAAAATCCGTCAGAAACGGAGAAAAACATCCCGTAAACTGTCCGTTTGACTGCATCAAGACTTGTGGTAAAAAAGATGCCCCCTATTGTATTTCCTTAGCCCTTAAAAACGCCCAAAAAGGCAAACTGAAAAGCGGGTTTGCATTCGCAGGCGCGAATGCCTACAGAGCCAAAGAAATCATCAGTGTTGAAGCTTTGTTCACAGAACTCATCAATCAGTATGACGCACACGTTTCAAATCATAAGTCCTAATAGAAAGGAGGTACGCATATGTCAATTTTTCTATGGATCGTCTTCGGAGCCCTGGTGGGCTGGATTGCCAACATGTTCATGAAAAAAGGAAAAGGCGGACTGATCAGAAACATCATCGTCGGACTCCTTGGCGCGGTCATTGGTGGATTCATCGGGTCGTTTTTCGGACTCGGAGAAGTCAACACTTTCACAATCGAAGGCTTTCTCGTCTCCATTGGAGGCGCAGTCTTACTCCTATTTATTTTGAACAAACTCAAAATATAATTTGTATGCGGCCGTGAAAGGCCGCATTTTTTTATGGCAAAGTGAATTGCCTTAAGATATAATACGAGTGACTACACCTGAAAAGAGGGATGATCATGACCAAGCTGGATACTTATCTGTCACGCATGTCAAAAACCGTTCCAACACTCCAAGTTAGAATGGAGGACTTCAAAAGAGAAGACACGTACGCCTATTCAAGTACAAAGGACACCCAGACATTTCACAGTGCAAGTGTCGGAAAAGTCTTCGCGGCCGTATGCGTCATGAAAGCCAAAGAAGAAGGCAAGGTAGCGCTTGATACGCCAATTCACACACTTCTGAAAGATCAATGGCTTGGAAATCTGTTTGTCTTCAAAGGGCATGATTACAAGGATGAAGTGACGCTTGAACACCTTCTGACGCATACTTCGGGCGTAAATGACTATTTTGAAGGAAAAACAGCCCAGGGCAAGACGTTTTTGCAAGGTGTCTTTGATAACAAAGATCATCTCTATACGCCTGAAGAACTGCTGGATTTCACAAGAACCCATCAAGAGGCCGTAGGGAAACCGGGTGAAAGGTTTCTTTATTCCGATACGGGGTATGTCCTGGTGGGCCTGTGTCTTGAAGCCCTCTATGAAAAGCCATACGCAGACATACTAAAAGATGTGATACTCTCACCATTGAAGCTTGAAGATACGGCGCTTTGTTTTTACGATGAGCGCTTCAACCAGGAGGCACTCGCGCCGCTTTATTTCAGAGGCGTGGAAATGAGCCAGGCAAAAAGTTTATCCTGTGATCAC
>JBNJEC010000080.1:0-4179 GCA_051745505.1 Bacillota bacterium | reverse complement strand
CCGATTGAGTTGATGAGCTTGATGACTTTTTTCGCGAAATGATACCCTGCGGCCGCTTTCGCACCGAAGATGAAGGTGTGTGGCACGTAATTTTTGCGGAACTCGGGGTCGCGTTTCAAGCGGTTGTAAACCATCATGATGTGGATGGCGTTCATAAGCTGACGCTTGTATTCGTGCATACGTTTGATTTGTACGTCGAAGATGGAATCAGGATCGATGTCAATGCCCTGTTCTTCTTTTATACGCGCACGGAGGGTTTCCTTGTGGGATTTTTTCATTTTGTGGAAGGCTTTGTGGGTTTTCTTGTCATCCACTTTTTCCATAAGCTTTTCAAGTTCTGTCGGTTTCTTGACCCAGTTGTCGCTTACTTCATCGAGCACGCTTGAAAGTTCAGGGTTGATGTGTTTGAGCCAGCGACGGTGGGTGATGCCGTTGGTCTTGTTGTTGAATTTTTTAGGGTAAAGATTGTAGAAATCCTTCATTTCATAGTTCTTGAGGATTTCCGTATGAAGGGCGGCGACGCCGTTTACCGAGAAGGATCCGACGATGGAAAGATGCGCCATGCGGACTTCACCGCCACTGATGATCGCAAGCGATTCTTTTTTCTCGTGGTCATCGCCATGAACGGTTTCAAGGTGGAGACGGAAGCGTCTGTCGATTTCTTCAATGATCTGATAGATTCTTGGCAATACCGGCTGAATGATGTCTTTTGGCCATTTTTCAAGGGCTTCAGCCAGAATGGTGTGGTTGGTGTAGGCACAGGTTTTTTGTGTCATGGCCCATGCGTCGTCCCAAGAATATTTGTATTCGTCGACAAGCAGGCGCATCATTTCAGGAATGATCAAGGCCGGGTGGGTATCGTTGATCTGAAGGACGTGTTTCTCTGCAAAGTTGTCGAGATTATCATAGGTTTCAAGGTGTTTTTTGATGATGTCTCTTACACCGGCCGCACTGAAGAAGTACTGTTGTTTGATTCTTAGAACTTTCCCTTCGCGGGTGGTGTCATCAGGATAAAGGAAACCACTGATTTGTCTGACTTCGCTTTCATAGTCAAACGGATGCTTGTCTTCAGGATAGACGTCCGTAGGTTCTGCGCTCCAAAGTCTCAAGTGATTGACGACGCCGTTGTCGTTTCCGACAATCGGAACGTCATAAGGCACGGCGAGAATTTTTTCCGATGGATAGTGCACGGCTTCTCCGTTTTCATGGTGCACGGTGCCTGCGAATGGAATTTCAATCGCTTCTTCTTCCTGGCGAATTTCCCATACATAGCGGTTTTTGAGCCAGTCATCAGGTTTTTCAACCTGGAAGCCGTCCTTGAATTCCTGTTCGAAGAATCCATAGCGGTAACGGATTCCGTTACCGTGGCCAGCAAGGCCGAGTGAAGCAATGGAATCGAGGAAACAGGCCGCAAGGCGGCCAAGCCCTCCGTTCCCAAGTCCTGCGTCCACTTCGTGGTGTTCGATTTCATAGAGATCGAGGCCCATGTCCTTGAAAGCCTCTTCTGTGAATTTCCGAAGACCAAGGTTTTCAAGGTTGTTGGTGATGAGGCGCCCCATCAGGAATTCCATGGAGAAATAGTGCAGGGTTCTTGGTGTGTTTTCCTCCAGGAAGGTCTTGTGGTCGACCCAGACATCGGCGATTTGTTCAAATACGATTTCGCCTAGGGCATGGTAACGCTGTCTTGGGCTTGATTCTTCAAGATTTACAAGATAATGGTCGTGAAGGCGGTTTTTAAAGGCCTCCTGGAATGCTTTCTTTTCTTTGAATGTGTTTTTCATAAGTGTTGGACGGACGCGTCCGTCACTCCTTTCTGGATATATATTATTCATTAAACAGCGTTTGATAGATTTCAAGCATTTTCTGCGCTTGAGTATCAAGGCTGAAGTCCACTTGCATGGCACGTTTTAACATGTTTTTCCAAACATCTTTTTCTTCCAAGTATACATGATACGCACTCTCGAGCGTATTTTCAAGGGCTTCGGCTTCAAAATTGTCAAACATGAAGCCGGTTCCTTGTTTGGAGATGGGGTCGTAAGGCTCCACACTGTCGGCGAGTCCTCCGGTCTTGTGCACCAAAGGAAGCGTTCCATAGCGCATCGCAATCATCTGTCCAAGCCCGCAGGGTTCGACCCTTGAAGGCATAAGGAAAAGATCGGCGCCCGCGTAAATATAATTCGGTACGGCGGAATCATAGCCGATATTGAGACTCACCTTTGTCGGATGGGCGTCTTTTAGGATCTTGAGCCTTTCAACGAGGGCTTCATCGCCCGTACCAAGCAACACGAACTGGACCTTGTCGTGTTTGGCGAGGAAATGATCCAACGCTTCGATGACGAGGTCGAAACCTTTTTGTTCCGTAATGCGGCTGACCATCGCAATTACAAACGAACGTACCCCCATCGCGAGTTTCATTTTCCTTTGCAGGAAGAGTTTGTTTTCGGTTTTGGGGAAGGTGTCGTTCACGTCGTATTTGGAGAGAATGAGTGGGTCTTTGGTGGGTCTGTGTTTGCTTGAAATGCCGTTTAGAATGCCGTAGAAATCACGGTCACGTCTGGCGAGTGGGTACGTCAGATTCTTAGCGTAGTATTCGTGGCGCAGTTCTTCACGGTATGTCGGCGATACGGTGGTAATCTTGGTGGCTTCGGCGATGCCGATTTCAAGGAAGTTGAGCTTATCGCTTTCAAATGGACGGATACGCCCTGAGAGAACTTCCGGCGAACAGATTCCCTGATAGTCGATGTTGTGGATGGTAAGCACGCTTTTGAGTGGGCGGCTTCTTCTCACTTTCATAAGGACTGGCATCAGGCTTGCCTGCCAGTCGTGCAGATGAAGCAGATCGAATTCGTCGAGCGCGTCCATGACTTCTTCAAGTACGATGTTGAAAAACGCGAAACGCTCGCAATCATCTTCATAGCCGTAAAGAGAAGGTCTTTCAAAGTATTTGAAGTTTTCTAGGAAATAGTATTTGACCTTGTTTTTGTAAAGTACGTGAACGCGTACTTCATGGCGTTCGCCACGGTATTCGGTGGTGTGGGATGTCACGAACTGATAGCTTTCGTGGTAGTTGTCCTTGACGCTTTTGTATAGCGGAATTGCGACGCTCACTTCAATGCCTTTTTTGGACAAGGCACGCGCAAGGCCGCCAGTGATGTCTGCGAGCCCTCCGGTTTTGGCGTAAGGATGGACCTCGCTTGCGACCATGAGGATTTTAAGGCCGCTGTGGTCTGTGATGACCTGTTCTTTTTGTGTGACGAAGGGGTTCACCTGTGAGCCTTCAAGGACGGTGTTTTTCTTGACGACGGTGCCTTTGTCCAAGATGACGTTGTTGAGCTGAACGCCTTCTTCTATGACGGAGTTGTTCATGATAACGCTGTTTTGGACGACACTTTTCTTCTGAATGATGCAGTCGCGGCCGATGATGGAATTTTCAATTTTCCCATAAACCGACGAACCACTCGCAACCATGCTGTTGGAAACAACTGCGTCTTGGCCGTAAAAGGCCGGCGGTGCGGGTTTTTCCTTGGAAATGATCGGGAATTCGTTTGAAAAGATGGTTTTTCCGATTTCAAACTTGAGCATGTCCAGGTTGCTTTTGAGATAGACATATGGATTGTTGATCATGGTTGTGTAGCCTTCGTGCTCAATCATGTGCTTGTTGATTTTGGGATCGAGTACAAGGTCCTTTAGCGTCTTGTAGGGAATGACGTCGTATTCGAGGATGTAATTGAGCAAAAGATCCTTTTCAAGAATGAAAGTCTTGAGGCGTTTGCCTCCGTGCATGACTTCACTGATGTCCGCACCGGATTCCTTGTGGGCGTCAAGCAAAGCCTTAAGATGCACATTCCATACAATTGAAGGGGGCGTGATCATGACGTATTTCTGCGGGCTTCTTCTGAAGTATTCGATGTGTTCGTGCATCCGCTGAAAGGAAAGCATCTCTTCGCCCGGCAAAAGCATGTTCTTGGGCGGGAGGATGAAAAGCCCGTCGTTTCTTCTATCAAGATTCCAGCGTTTTCCGCTTCCGACGTGGTCTTGCATGGAGCGGTAGTTCCCAAGTGGGAAAATCGCGGCGTTGATGATGCCTGCGTTTTTGATATTTGAAAGCGTGAAATCAATCAGACGGTATTTTCCTGCGAAAGGAAGTGCCCCTGGGGTTCTGTGGAGCGTGAGTTTGTC
>JBNJEC010000079.1:0-4347 GCA_051745505.1 Bacillota bacterium | reverse complement strand
CCAAACACCATGTCGTTTTGTTCGATGGCGTTCAGGTAGCGTTTCTGATTGATGGTTTTGGCAAATACGGGTTTCCCTGAGAACGTCTTCGTGATTTCGCTTCGGTTCAGGTAATGGTCGATAATCGTTTCCAAGTCGGTTGTGTCAATCATCTTCGCAACGTAGATGACATCGCGTTCTGTGATGTTGATGTGGTTGTTCACGAGTTCTATCAACACAAAAAACGTGTCTTCCAACGCCTGTTTTGTGTCTTTGTCTTCAGAATCAATCTGAATGGTATCGCCTTTTGTATAAATCTGGACATCGAAGTACTGAGACAATACCTCTAGGTGTGCGTCTTTCGCACCGAGAATTTCTGTGAAGGTATCGATGTTTTCGAACTTGATGTCGAGTGTAGTTAAAACCAAACGATCGTCTCCTTTTATAAATAGTCGAGTATCTTTACATATTATATCATACCAAAGGCCAATGTGTAGGTTTAAGCGAAAAAAATAAGCGGTGAATTTTTCATCACCGCTACGTCATTATTTGTTGTTTTTCTTGTTCTTGGCCTTTTTTTCTTTCTTGGCCGCACTGGGTTTTTCATAATATTCGCGTTTGCGAGCTTCCGCAAGGGTACCTGAACGTGAAACATCCTTTTTAAAACGCTTCAGTGCGTCTTCCAAGGATTCATTTTTTCTGACGACTGTCTTTGCCATGAGGTGATCCCTCCTTCCGCTCTTTAAAATTTACGGTAATCATAATACCAAATAAATCCACTATTGTAAAGCAAAAACGACTCTTTGATGCAATTTTTTTGAAAATTCATGCGATTTTTCTGAATTTGCTTCTGTTCAGAGGGTTTCGCCCTCGCTTACAGGGTAATCGGCATGGGTGAGACGCACCTTTTGCATGGTGTTTTCAAGGGGTTTGGCACTGTGAAGCTTAACGCGCACATATTCACTTGAATGGCCTTCGCAAATACCTTCTTTGCATTCTTCAACGAGTATATCGAGTTCTTTGTCATTGGCCATAAGCTTTTCTCTATACTGTTTGGCGAGGGTTTCGCCAAGGGCGATGATGTCGTTGACGCGTCTTGATTTGATGACGCCATGGACCTGGTGTTTTTCCTTGGCGGCCTTGGTGCCACCGCGCTTGGAATAGGGGAAGACATGAAGTTCTGAAAACTTTACTTCTCTAACGGTATCCATCATGGTCTCAAAGGCTTCTTCATCTTCTGTTGGGTAGCCTACGATGAGGTCGGTCGTAATCGCGATCAGGGGCATTTTCTCGCGGATGCGCTTGATTTTTTCTATGTATTCATCCACGGTGTAGCGTCTGCGCATGTGCGCGAGGATTTCCGTTGCGCCATGTTGCAAGGGAATGTGAAGCTGTCTTGCGAAGACGGGGCGGGCCTTGATGAGTTCAAGAATGTTTTCGGTGAGCTGGTTGATTTCGATTGAAGAGATTCTAAGTCTTTTCAACCCTTCGATTTCACTGAGGTCTTTTAGAAGGTCATAAAAGCTCGTATCTTCGAGATCGTTTCCATACCCTCCGGTATGAATCCCTGAGAGCACGATTTCCTTGTAGCCCTTGCCCACGAGCGCTTTCGCTTCGCTTAAAACCTCGTCCTTGGGTTTGGAGCGGATCGGACCGCGCGCAAAGGGAATGATGCAGTAGCTGCAGAACTGATTGCAGCCGTCCTGGATTTTTAGGAAGGCGCGGGTGTTTTTCTCGAAGTGGTCGAGTTTAAGGGCGTCAAAGGCCTTGAGCCCCTTGGTTTCACTGATGTCCTTGATGGGTTTTCGCTCTCTTAAAAAGCGTTCAACGTATTCAAGGAGTCTTGGCCTGTTCACAGTCCCCATGACGATATCGACGCCGTCGATATCAGCGATTGTCTGTGAATCAATCTGGGCGTAACAGCCGATGACCGCGATAACGGCTTCAGGGTTTCTTCTTGCGGCTTTTCTGATCATCTTGCGGCTCTTGGCGTCACTTTGATTGGTGACGGTACAGGTGTTGATGACGTATACGTCCGCGTACTCGGAAAAGTCCGCAATCTCGTAGCCGCGTTCTTCGAACATGGCTTTCAAGGCTTCTGATTCATAATGGTTGACTTTGCAGCCCAGGGTTTCAAATGCTACATTCATATTACCGTGTCTCCAATTCATAAGAAAGCGCGCTCAACGCATAAAGCGACGCCGTTTCGCTTCTTAGAATGCGTGGGCCAAGCGAAATGACGCGAGCGCCTTTATTTCTCAGTGTATCAATTTCTCCATCTGTAAACCCGCCTTCAGGCCCGATGACGATGAGGACGCTGTCTCCTGGTTCAATCGCTTTGAAGGCATCTTTGGCACTGAGGGTGTCTTCATTCTCATAAGGAACGAACACGTGGGTGTAGGATTCAACGTTGATATCGTTGATATGGATGCTTCTTTGGACGCTTGGCACGGTGCTTCTTCTGCTTTGTTCGCTCGCTTCACGCGCAATCTTTTCAAAGCGGGCATGTTTCTTGTCTTCGTCTTTTTGCGTGATCTTGACAACCGTGCGTTTGGTTTCAATCGGAATAAAGCCTTCCACACCAAGTTCGACGGCCTTTTGAAGGGTCAGTTCGAACGGTGTTTTTCTTATCAAAGCCTGCGCAAGCGTGATATCGATGGCGTGTTTGATGTCCTTGAGACGCTTGAGGCGCCTCAAGGTCACGAATTTATTGTTCAAAGCGACAATGTCCATCTTGAAACAGGCGCCACTTTGGCCGCAAAGCGCGATAGTGTCGCTCTCTTTCATACGCATGACACGCGTCATGTGATGGAGGATTTCTCTGTCGTTTAGCGTGATGGTTTCGCTGATAGGTGCGTCAATGAAGTACTGTTGCATGGAACCCCTCATTTCATGATATAAAGCAGGCCGATGGTGCCTGGGCCACAGTGTGAGGAAATGACGCAGCCGGCTTCGGTGGTGAGGATGTTTTCAAAATATTCGGTTTCTTCAAGGGCTTTCCGGGTGAGTTTTGCGGCTTCGAAAGCTTCAGTGTGGGTAATCATGATGAACTCGGGGTCGATTTCAGTCAAGTGCTTGATGACTTCCTTGAGCTGAATCTTGATGCCATTTCTGATATTGCCTCTTGCTTTCTTGCCTACGGCCATCTCGCCTTCGACGACGCGGATGATCGGCTTGATCTTGAGCATGGTTCCCATGAACGCGGATATGGCCTTGAGTCGTCCACCCTTTTGAAGGTATTCAAGCGTATCGATGACGAACTGACTGCGCACTTTGGGCACCATCGATTCAAGGGTATGCATGATGTCAACGATGTCTCTGCCTTCTTCGCGCAAGGATGCGGCTTTCAACAGCAATACCCCTGATCCTGAAGAAAGGTTCTGTGAATCCACGAGATGAATTCTTCCTGTTTCAAGCTCCATGCGCGCGATGTTCGCGCTTTGAAGGGTTGAAGAGAACTTGCTTCCGATGCCTGTATATAATATGTCGTAGCCTTCATTCAAGTACTTTTCAAAGACGGTTTTGAAGTCTTCGCTGGACGCGGCGGCGGTTTTGGGAAGTGCCCCGGTCTTTTCAACTTTTTCATACATCTTCGGAGCGGTCAGTTCGACACTGTCTTTGTAGTAGGTTCCATCGAGATTCACATAAAGGGGAATGACTTCGATGTCATAGCGTTTGATGAGATCGGGACTGAGATCACAGGTACTGTCCGTAATGAGTTTTATCTTGTGCATGGTTACACCACCTAACTTTTTCAGTATAGCCCAAATGCGTTTCTTTTTCAATCAATTTTAGGTAAAGAAAAAGTGGCACGGAGCCACTTTTTACTTCTTGAATTTGTTTTTGACTTTGTCCCAGATGGTGCCGTCCGTTTTGAGGTTCGTATCGGCGAGGCTCTTGAGCAGTTTTTCCTGTTCTTTTGTGAGGTTTGTCGGGGTCATGACCTTGACGATCACGTGCTCGTCGCCTTTGCGTTTGCTTCTAAGGTTCTCTATGCCTTTGCCCCTGAGACGGAAGGTCTTGTGAGACTGCGTGCCCGCGGGGATTTTCAGTTTCACATCGCCATAAGGGGTGGGTACGACGATTTCATCGCCGAGCGCGGCTTGTGGGAACGTGATTGGGACTTCCACGACCACGTCGTCGCCGTGACGCTCGAAGGTATCGTGCTCTTCAACCTCGAATACGATGTAAAGATCGCCCGGAGGGCCTCCGTTATGGCCTTTGTGCCCAAACCCCGGCATGCGTAGCTGATTGTTGGTATCCACGCCTGCTGGGACGTTGACGGTGACGGTTTTCTCTTTGCCGACCACGCCTTCGCCGCCACAGGTTTTGCATTTGTTCTTGATTGTCTTACCAGATCCACCGCAA
>JBNJEC010000078.1:0-4654 GCA_051745505.1 Bacillota bacterium | reverse complement strand
CCCTTACTGACATCATAAAACCGACTTATGAGGTTGATGAGGCTTGATTTTCCAACGCCGGTTCCACCGATGATGCCCACGGTTGATCCGCTTGGAATATCAAGGTTGATGGCTTCAAGAACCCATGCTTCAGCGTCTTGTTTGTACTTGAAATAGACGTCATCAAACTTTATTGAGCCATTTTTTACGGTTTCTATGGGGTTTTCTGGATTCTTGAGGTCGGTTCTCTCATCAAGAACGGCTGCGATTCTTTTGGCGGATGCGCTTGATATGGTAAACATCACGAAAATCATCGCGAGCATCATGAGACTCGCGAGAATCTGCATGCCGTAGATGATGAGGCTTGAGAGACTCCCTGTTGAGAGTTCGCCCCACACGGGGTTTCCTATTGCGTCGTATCCACCAAACGTAGTCACGACAATGTAAGCCCCGTATACGGACACGGCGGTCATGACGGCGTATAGAGCGAACTGGAACACTGGCTGGTTGAGTGCGACCAGCCGTTCCCCTTTGACGAAGTCGTCACGGATGTCTTCACTGTTTTTCTTGAACCGTTCTTTTTCGTAGTCTTCTTTGACGAACGTCTTGACCACGCGGATGCCTTTGATGTTTTCCTGGACGTAGCCGTTCAGGGTGTCGTATTTGTCAAAGACCCTTCTGAAGATGGGAATGGCGGTTTTGAATATCACGAACAGGCCAAGACCTAGTACAGGCAAGGCCAACAGGAAAATCCAGCTGAGCTCTACATTGATGGAAAACGCCATGATGATTGAAAATACAAGCATGAGCGGTACACGCATCGCGATTCTGATAAGCATGCCATAGGCGTTTTGGACGTTGGTTGTGTCGGTGGTCATGCGTGTGACGAGCGCGGTATGGGAATACCTGTCTATATTGGCGAATGAAAGGGTCTGTACATTATAAAAGATGTCTTTCCGGATATTTTTGGCGAAGCCCGAAGCGGCTACTGCACTGTATTTTCCGCTTAAGTAGCCAAAGAAAAGCGCAAGCATCGCAAGGCCTAAGAGCACACTGCCAAGCAGTGCGAGACTCTGGATGTCATTGGCGAGGATTTCATCGATAAGTATGGCCATGATGAGCGGGATGAGAATTTCACAAATGACTTCAAGCGTCACAAAAAATGGAGAAAGCAGGCTTTCTTTTTTGTATTCGCGAACGGATTTTGATAGGGTTTTAAACATTGTCCTTGTCTCCTTCTTCGATGTCTTTTTGTGCATTTTCGAGGTTTTGTTTGATGCGCTTTATATAATCAAGCAAGGTATCGACTTCACTGTCGCTAAACCCTTTTCGCATCGTTGCCTCGAAATGTTCGATTTCCTTTACGATGTCAGCGTGAAGCTGTTTCGCATCTTCAGTGAGCACGATTTGTTTGAGGCGTTTGTCATTTTCAACGGGCATACGTTTGATCAGGTGTTTCTTTTCCATGAGTGAAAGCACGTTCGAGGTTGTCGAACGTGTAATGGAAAACCGCTTCTCGATATCCTTTTGATAAATGGGTGCTTCTTCGTTTTTTGCAAGATAGCTCAGGATGAAGGTGTTCTCACCGGTAATGCTTTTGGCATACTTGAGTGAGCTCGCGCTTTCAAAGTAGCGTTTCATGATATTGCCCAGGGCTTTGAACTCCGGGCCAATTCTTTTTTCACTCATTGGCACACCTCTTTTATTGTTTTATATAAAACAATTCTATATCGAACTATTCAATTTGTCAATACGAGTGCTTAAAAAAATCATGCAATGCAAAGGATTGTGTGACTCAATAAAAACATCTAATAAGTTTTATGGGTAATTCCGCTTTTTGCTACATGAGCGATGAACTTGTCGAAATGAGGTCTCTCTTTGCTTATTATATTCCGTCTTTCTATACGCTTTCATTGTTGACAGTACATTATTATGATACAATCAAGTTACTAAAATTATAAAACTTACAAACTGAACTTCAAAATATGGGTGGGAGATTGCATGGAACTATTCAGTGACATAATGGTTAATATTGTCTTGCTTTTTGGACTGGTCAGTATTATTAATCTTTTCAACAAAACCATTGAAAAAAGACAGATGTCCAGAAAAATATTGAACGGAATCGTTATCGGGAGTGTAACCATACTGATAATGATGAATGCCTGGACCTTGCAACCAGGTGCCTTGTTTGATACCAGATCGGTCATTATCGGTTTATCTGCACTTTTCTTTTCCCCGGTTACCTCATCCGTTGCGTTAATAATGGCCATCGGTTATCGAATCACTGTCGGCGGTATTGGACTTTATGCAGGCATATTGATGCTTTTATCCTCATTCATCATTGGTTTGCTTTGGAAAAAATATGCATTTGGAAAACTTCCTTTCAACAAATACCTCTCATTTTATCTGTTCGGACTTGTCATTCATATCGCAGTGGTTCTTTCGATCTTTGCTTTTCCCTATCCAAGGAACATTGACATATTCTTCAGAGTTGGCCCTGTCATTATCTTAACCTTTCCTGTTGCAGTCATGCTTCTTGCGATTTTATACCTCAACAATCAAAAGCGGCTTACCAATCAAAACAAGCTCAAAAAGAGCGAACAGCGTTACCGTACGCTTGTAACCAACAGTAAATTCGGCATCATCCAGTACAACACATCAGGCGTGATTGAACTGGCAAATCAGGCCTTTGCAGACATTTTGGAAGCAAAGCGTTCTCAACTTATTGGGCTTGACATGACGAAACTCAGGGACAAAAAACTCATGAGTAAACTCAAACGGTCTCTTGAGGGCTATGTAACCACATATGAGGACTATTACGAGTCTCAACTATCCCATAAGAAGTTGCTTGCACGGGTGCGATTTTCACCCATCTACGAATCCGAGAACGTAGTCGGTGGCATCGGCCTCATCGAGGATTTGACTGAGAAGCAGGCCTTGAAGGAAAACATAAAACAACTCCGTCAAAAAGACATCCTCACAAACGTTTTTAACAGGGCTTCCTTTGACGATTTCCTTTTTTTGAACAAACCAGACGATAGTCGTCCCATAACCATCGCTACGTGTGGTATTAATTCATTCAAAGTCATCAACTACACATTTGGCTACGATATTGGAAACCTGGTCCTAAAAGAGGTATCCAATATTCTTCTGGGATTCGCAGAACAAAGCGATGATCTCAATGCTTACCGCATCGGTGGTGATGAATTTGCGATGATCATGGTCAATACAGACCACCAGGAAGCTAATAAGCTTTCACAAATTATCAAGAAGAAAATCGACGGGATTGATGCGTTTGATTTCGATTTAAGTATAAGTTGTGGCTTCAGCACTTCAAAATCCGATGAGCCGCTGAGTGAAACGCTTAATCAGGCGCTTTCGAACATGTCCACCAATAAAGTGTATGACGGGTCGAGTATCACCATGAAAACCATTGACCTCATCATGTCTACCCTGTTTGAAAAGAGTGAAAGAGAAAGCCTTCATTCAGATAGAGTAAGCACGCTCTCCAGAAAAATAGCCGAAGGTCTAGAGCTCGACGAGTCCTTCATCTCACGAACGGAGATGGCTGGCAAGCTTCATGACATCGGAAAAATCAACGTTTCTGAAGAGATTCTGAACAAGCCTGATAAACTTGAAGAACACGAATGGCATAAAATAAAAATTCATCCTGAAACCGGGTACAAGATTCTCGCGTCCGTTCCCGAATACCTTCAACTTGCGAACATCGTGTATTCGCACCATGAAAAATGGGATGGATCAGGTTACCCAAGAGGCCTCAGCAAAGACACTATTCCTTTTGAAGCACGCATCATTGCGGTTGCGGACGCGTTTGATGCCATGACCAAGGATAGAACCTATAGAAACGCCCTTACCCGTCAAGAAGCTTTGGAAGAGATAAAGAAACATTCCGGGACTCAGTTCGAACCCGACGTCGTGGATGTGTTTTTGAATCATGTCATGGGGGAGAAACCTGAAACCGCTTCAAACGTGGCTTGATTACATTGAAGTTATAAGCTATTGATATTAATGAGCATCAAAAAAAAGGATTTCACTACAACTGAATGTGAAATCCTTTTTATTGTTCTGAAGGTTATCGGATTAACTATCAGATTTCGTCCTTCGTAAATGCATAGTACGCAGATAAAGCCAAACCAATCAAGAATATTAATGTTCCAACAACTACGAAGAACATACCGGTATCTGAATCATAAATATCGTAAAAATAGTTGATGGCCGCATTTTTACCACCTACTACGAGTCCGCCACCTATCAATCCCCCAGCAAGCATAATCGATCCTGTGAGCATTACCATGAAACCGAAATACAATTTTTTCATTGAGTCACCCCTCCTTTTGTTTTTTCTTCGTTTTGAGATTTACAGTGAACTGCATAATGATTAATAAAAATCAAGCACGTTTATCTACCATTTTAAAATGGATCAACGCGTCTAGGATTTCCCCTTTGTGTTTGTCTGGACATGGATGCAGTCTTACATTTTCATCGTATCGATTATACGCTTTTCGAGGGTTTAGTCCACATTGTTCTTTGATGTCCGCAATCCAACACGTCTTAACAGAATGGTTGTGCTTTTCCTTGATATGGTTTTGTATTTGTTTATAAGTTGCCATATCATCCCCACCTTTTTTATAATTATACCATTTATTATATAAAC
>JBNJEC010000077.1:0-4688 GCA_051745505.1 Bacillota bacterium | reverse complement strand
GCTTCGCCGTTACGTGTCGCTGCGACCTTGTTCCAGCCGCGTCCGATGTCACGAAGCCATTCACTGGTTCTTGCAACCGCATTGAAAAGCACGAGCTTGTGGACTTGATCCGGATAGTTGAGCGCAAGCTGAAGGGCGACGTTGCCCCCATAAGAGATGCCTGCAACGTGTACTTTTTCTACACCGATGTGCTTGATGAGTGCACTGAGCATCTGTGCTTGAAGGGCCTGGGTGTAGCCTGGTGCCATCTTGTCGCTTTCACCCTGGTCGAGCATGTCGACTCTGAGAACCTGGAAATGCGCTTTCAGGTTAGGAACGAACAGTTCCCAGCTTTTGTGGCTCATCATGATGCCGTTTAGAATGAGGAGTGTTTCGTTTTCCGGATTTCCATCGAGTTTATAGAATACCTTTTTGTCCTTGAATGTGAATGTGGCCATCAGATATACCCGATTTCCTTGGCTTTTTCCAAAAGCTCGTCGCGGAATTTGGGATGCGCTATCGCAATCAGACGTTCTACGCGTTCCTTGACGGTGGTGCCTCTAAGAGAAGCGACACCGTATTCGGTGACGACGTAATCGACATCATTGCGTGAAAGGGTGACGCCTGCACCAGGACGGAGTGTCGGTACGATTTTGGAAATTTCCTCGCGTTCGCCTGTTTCATGGTTCTTGACGTTCGCAGTTGAATAAAGCGTGATGAAACTGCGTCCGTTTTTCGCACGCTGCGCACCGGTTGCGGTATCGGTCTGTCCACCGGTTCCGCTGAACTGTTTCGTTCCAATCGATTCGCTTGCGCACTGTCCCGTAAGATCCACTTCGATGGTGGTGTTGATGGAGACCTGGTTGTCGTTTCGCCCGATGACGTAAGGATCGTTTACGTAGTTGCCATCAAGCATCATGACTGCAGGGTTGTCGTCAATGAATTCGTAGAGTTCCTTGGTACCAAGGGCGAATGCACAGACCATTTTGCCTTTGTGCAAGGTTTTCTTCTTGTTTGAGATGGCGCCGCTTTTAAAGAGTTTCATGAAGCCGGTTGTAAGCATCTCAGTGTGCACACCGAGGTCCTTTTTGTCGTGCAAAGCGTTCGCTACGGCGTTCGGGATGCCCCCGATACCGAGTTGAATGGTATCGCCATCGTGAATCATGTCCGCAATGGCCTGACCGATCTTCTCATCTTTTTCATTCGGGTCGACGTCTGGGAGAACCGGAGTATCGTAGTTGACGTCAACGAAGTAGTCCACATCCGATTCGTGCACTTCGACGTCCCCGTGCGTACGTGGGAGGTTCGGGTTGATTTCAAGAATAACGGTCTTCGCGTTTTCAATCATGAGTTTCTCATAAACGTTGCATGTGGAAAGTGAAACGAAGCCGTGTTTGTCGGGTGGGGTTGCGTTTCCGACATAAACATCGGGCGTGATGTGCTGGGCTCTTTTGACGCCTGCGAAATGCAGATGGTTTGGGATATAGGAAATATTGCCGTTTTTAAACGCTTTTCTGAGATCCCCTGAGAAGAACCAGCTGTTCACGTTGAATGTGTCTTTGTATTTGTCGTCTGTCATGAAGTCATAGCCTTTGAGTGGCAGGCAGTTGTCAATATGCACTTCTTCCACGCGGTCTGCGATTTCATGGAGACGCGAGAAAAATTCGCGGCCTTCCGCTGCGGCCATGCCTGAGACGATGTGATCATGGTTTTGAATTTTTTCAAGTGCTTCATCAAGTGTGATTTTTTTTGCCATAAGGTATCTTCCTTTCAAAAGAGTGAAGGGCGATAAATATCGCCCTAAACTCAAATGCTATTATTCTAGGATGCTTTCGATGTCTTCGACTGGACGGTAGTTAGCCCATTCGTACGTTGGGTCGTCTGAATCAATGTCTGCGGTGGTTGCTTCTAAAAGCGCCATTGCCTGAGTACCAACACGTTGGCCATCAGAGTAGTCAACGATACCACCCATTGGGTTTTCTACAGGGTCTTGTTCCATTGCGTCAATGTAAGAATCCCATGTAAGTTCGCTGTCATCGACACGTCTCAAGCCTTCTACGAAGAAATGAGCCGCAATCCACCCAGCCATGGCGTATGAGTTGGCTGCGTAGTCTTCATCGACGTTTTCAGTAAAGGTGATGTAGCCTTCGTTGAAGTTTTCTCCTGATTCATCGAAGATGTCCACCCATGCGCTTGCGTATACCTTGAATTGGTCTGAATCGATTTCAGTCGCAAGGTTTTCGATGAATGAAGAGGCTGCGTTGACATAACTTGTGTAGACGTTTGCGGTGTTGCCTGCGTCATAAAGCGCTTTGATGGCGGTTTGCGCAGGAACCTGGTTCGCCGCAACGATGACTGAGTCAACGTCTTCGGATTGAATCGCTGTAGCGGCACTTGACATGTCGCTTGCATCCGGTGCGACTTGCTGTGTCACGAGTTCGATGCCAAGATCATCAGCACGAAGTTCGATACCATTGAGCATTCCGTTACCGTCATCGGCGTTGGTGTAGATGACACCGATTTTTGATGCGTTGTCTTCTGCATAAGCACGGGCAACCATGACTTCGCCTTCAGCGTCATAGATCGGCTGAACTGGGAAGCTGGCGCGTTCTCCGCCTTCAGCGTCCTGGTTGAATAGGGCACTGATACCTGTTGCGTAGTAGACTTGCGGAATGCCTTTTTCTTCAAGATAGTCAAGTGTTGCACCGACTGTAGGGGTTCCGAAATGGCCTACGAGTGCGAATACTTCGTCATCTTCGACGAGACGTTCAGTAAACGTCTGACCTTGTGATCCATCAAATTCGTCATCGTAATGTTCGAAGTTGATTTCACGTCCGGCAATGCCGCCGTCTTCGTTCACCATGTCGAAATATGATTGAATCGCTGCGTTGAACGGTTGTCCAACAGATGCGAATCCACCGCTTGTTGCGGCTGTGTTTCCTACTAAGATTGAATCTTCTGTGACGCCTTGTACGTCTTCTTCTTCAAGGCCTCCACAGGCGGCGAGTGTGAAAATGCCACCCACCATTACTAAGAATAATAAAATCTTTTTCATGATACCCTCCTATTGGTTCTTTTTTTTATGATTAACTGTTTTATAACAGTTTAATCTCTTATTTTTTGCCGAGATACGCTTCAATCAGTTCTGGGTCGTTCATCATCTTGTCGGCGTCGCCTTCTTTGATGATATTGCCAACCTGAAGCACGTAGGCGTAATCGGCAATCTTGAGTGTCTGTAGTGCGTTCTGTTCCACAATGAGTACGGTGGTGCCTGCTTTGTTGAGTTTCTTGATGATTTCGAAAATGTCTTTGACAATCATCGGTGCAAGCCCGAGTGAGGGTTCATCAAGCACGAGCAGTTTTGGCGTGTTCATGAGTGCGCGTCCGATTGCGAGCATTTGCTGTTCGCCCCCGGACAAGGATGCCGATATCTGGTTCTTGCGTTCTTCCAGGACCGGGAACGTCTCATAGACGAGCTGGAGATTCTCCTTGATGATGTCTTCACGTTTCTTTTCACCGGATTTGACGGTGAAAGCGCCGATGATGAGATTTTCATACACGGTGAGGTCCGTAAATATCTGGCGGCCTTCAGGGGACTGAATGATGCCCATTTTGGTGATTTTCTCAGGCGCGGTCTCGGTAATGTCAGTATCCCCGAACGTGATGGAGCCCTTGTCGGCTTCGACGATGCCACTCACCTTTTTGAGTACGGTGGTCTTGCCGGCACCATTCGCCCCGAGAATCGCGACGATGCTGCCTTCCTTTACAGAAAGGTTCACATCTTTAAGTGCGGTGATGGGACCGTAGCTGACTGTGAGGTCTTTTATGTCGAGCAATGTTTTTGCCATGCTCACTCCTCCTTCCCAAGATAAGCTTCTTGGACATCGGGGTGATTTTGAATCTTTTTAGGTGTATCCATCGCAAGGAACTGACCGAAGTTGATCGCACAGACCCTGTTACAGATTTCCATCACGAATCCCATGTCATGTTCGATAAGCAAAATGGAAGCGCCGTATTCGTCTCTGATGCGATAAATAAGCGTTTCTAGCTCATCGGTTTCATTGTCGTTGAGTCCGGCTGCCGGCTCATCGAGGATAATCAGTTTCGGATCGCTCATGAGGGTGCGGGCAATCTCGATTTTCTTTTGAACCCCGTAAGGCTGACCGCCTGCAAACTGGTCTTTCAGGTGTTCAATATTCATGAATTTGAGAGCTTCATAGGCTTTTTCTCTGATAGCTTTTTCTTCCGCTTTCGCTTTCGGTGTGTGGAAAATATGCTGAACAATGCCGGTTTTGAATGTGTTGTGCGCCCCAATCATGATGTTGTCAATGACAGAGAGGTCCGGGACCAGTTCGATGTTTTGGAATGTTCTCGCAATCCCCAGATCAATGACTTCGGTGACCTTGTGGTCTCTGAGATCGACAGATCCAGTGTCATTTTTGAAGCTGATGGTGCCTTCGTATGTATCATAGAACTGTGTGACACAGTTGAATACGGTCGTTTTGCCTGCACCGTTTGGACCAATCAGCCCTACGATTTCCTTGGGCTTGATGGTAAAACTCAGTCCGTTTACGGCGGTGAGACCCCCAAAACGCATGGTCACATTGTCAAGTTTCAAGACGTAATCGTCATGACTCATCGCTGATCACATCCTTTTCTTTGTTTCGGTATTTGATTTTGTAGTAAAGTTTCTTGATGTCCACCCATAT
>JBNJEC010000076.1:0-4785 GCA_051745505.1 Bacillota bacterium | reverse complement strand
GCGAACGTTGAAATCGCTGAACTCGTCGGCAAGGACAACATAGAAATATTCGGTATGGACAGTGAAGAAGTGAACCGTCTCTACGCAGAAGGCGGCTACAACCCGAAAGACTACTACGACGCGCATGACGATGTAAGAGAAGCCGTCGATCAGCTCACCAACGGATTCTTTGATACCGAACCAGGCCTGTTTGAAGACATCAGAAACACCTTGCTTTATGAAGACCGTTTCTTCGTCCTAAAAGATTTGAAAGCCTACCAGCAGGCGCATGAAAATCTCAACAACTACTACAAGGATCAGACCAAGTGGACAAGAAGTGCGCTCATCAATATCGCCAAAAGCGGCTACTTCTCAAGTGACCGCACGATTGAGAACTACGCCGACGACATCTGGAAAATCAAACCGATCAAGTAAATAAGTACAGGAGGACAGTCTCATGGCTGAAACCAGAAGACTCACCACACTCGCAATCCTTTCAGCCCTCGGGGCTGTGCTCATGCTTTTTGAGATACCTTATCTCATCATGGCAATCGACGTCTCAGACGTCGTCGTTCTCATCGCTTTCTTTCTCTTTTCCTGGAAGGAAGCCGCCTTCGTAGGGGTCATGAAGGCCCTTGTACATCTCCTTTTCAAAGGCGCGGTCGGGCCCATGGCCGTCGGACAGATTACAGCATTTTTAGCCTCGATTTCCTACGTGGCAGGATTGAGCCTCACCATATGGCTCGGCGTGCACAAAAGAAGCCTTCAGTCCATTCTCACCATCGCCATAGTGACCGTGCTCATGACGGTGGCGAACTATTTCTTCGTCACGCCCCTTTGGTTTGGGGCCCCGACGGTGTGGCATCTTGGCTTTGACATCACACCGGATACCTTTGGAATCGATGGCATCTCAGGCGGCTATCTCACCACCATACTCATCGTCTACCTCCCTTTCAACATCATCAAGGGCGTCATCGTTTTGAGCCTCTATCATGTCATACGCAGAGCCACCATTGCTTATTTGGAATAGATTAGAAAATAAAGTATGAAATTTGTAAAACATTCAAAGAATGAGTAGACTACATGTAGAAACAATTAGGAGGCTATACTTTTATGAAATATGAAAATGAATTTTATGTAACCGGCGCTAAAGTCGGAAAACAGGCACCGCGCTTCGAAATGGAAGCCGTCATGCCTGAAGGCCAGGCGACTGAGCGTTTTGGCAAGATCACACTTGATGAATACCTGAGTGAAGACAAATGGGTGGTCCTTTATTTCTATCCCCTCGATTTCACCTTCGTATGTCCCACAGAAATTCAGGAATTCAACAAACTCAATGAGAAGTTTGAAGCCCTTGGCGCCAAACTCATCGCCGCTTCAACAGACAGCAAGTTCTCCCACCTCGCGTGGCAGGAACAAGGCGATCTTGGCAGACTCAATCACGTGCACGCAAGCGACAACACCCATACCGTGAGTGAAGCGTACGGCATCCTTGATGAAGATCAGGGCGTCGCATGGCGCGGCACATTCTTCATCGCACCCGATGGTACGCTCAAAGCGGCCCATGTGAACCACGGGGAAGCCGGAAGAAACGTGAACGAAGTCCTAAGAACCTTGGAAGTCCTCAAAAACGAAGCTGAAGGCAAGCTTGTTCCATGTGGATGGAACCCGGGCGAAGACTTCATCGACGAATAAGAACACCATCAAAAGTCGCGCAATCGTGCGGCTTTTTTTTATGGAATAAATTGAAAAGCAGGCGTTCTCTAAATATAAAAAGACCCAACAGTCAAAAAGTTACCAGACCATGTTTATAAACTGAGTTCATTATTTATAAACATGGTTTTTCCTATTATAGGTGAAAATAACAAAATCATGCGTCTTCAAGTGAAAATTGTTCGCGCTCAAATCAAGTTGAAAGACAAGCCAACAGGCGTTAAAACCCTTTTTAGAAAAACCTATTTTTTATTGAAATAGAAGCGTTAATAAGTTATAATACAAATGTTTTAAGCAAAATAATTTAAAAGGGTGTGAATAACGTGAACAAGCGCTATTTGAAATGGTTGAACGAACCAACTCTGGATAAGACTCTTTACGAGGAACTTAAAAATCTCTCCGAGAGTGAAATCGAAGAGGCGTTCTACAAGCATCTTGATTTCGGAACAGGCGGCATGCGCGGTGTCGTAGGCCCTGGTACGAACAGGATGAACATCTATACAGTGCGCAAGGCTGCGCACGGATACGCGCGCTTTTTGATGACACACTATGACAACGCGGCTGCGAGAGGCGTCGTGATTGCGCATGACAACAGATTCAAAAGCGATGTCTTCACAGAAGTCTGCGTAGGCGTGCTATCAAGTTTCGGCATCAAGACCTACGTTTATGAAAACCTTCATCCTACACCAATGCTTTCTTATGGTGTAAGACACAAAGAGGCTGCGGGGGGCATCATGATCACGGCATCACACAACCCTCCTGAATATAACGGACTCAAGATGTATGACCACACGGGCTGCCAGCTCGTACCCGATCAGGCTGCCAAGGTCATCGAGTATGTCAACAGTGTCGAAGACATGTTTGCCATCGAAACCGTGCCTTATGAGAGTGCGGTTGACCTCGGACTCGTCGAAGAACTCGGCAAAGCCGTTGACGATGCCTACATCGAAGACGTGCACAAGATTCAGTTCAACAAGGACATGGACAAAGACGTCAAAGTGGTCTTCACGCCACTGCACGGCGCAAGCGCCACCGTCGCCACGCGTTCTCTTAAAGAAGCGGGCTACGATGTCTACCCGGTTGAAGCCCAGATGGAAGCGGATCCGAACTTCTCCACGGTGGATAGCCCGAACCCCGAATACGAAAGCGCCTTTGAACTCGCAAAAGAAGAAGGCGACAAAGTTGGCGCCGACGTGCTTATTGCCACAGACCCTGACGGAGACCGTCTTGGCGTCATGGTGAAACACGAAGGAAAATGGGAATTTTTGACCGGCAACCAGACCGCAGCGATTTTCACCCACTACATGCTCAAAAACAGGAAAGCTCAAGGAACGCTTCCTGATACTGCGAAATTCTTCCACACCATCGTATCAAGTGAATTCGCAGCCACCATCGCAAGAGACTTTGGCGTCGAAGTCGTCTCGACGCTCACGGGCTTCAAATTCATCGGGAACCAGATGAACCGTCTTGAGCGGGACGAAGACTTCGCGTTCGCCTACGAGGAATCGTATGGCTATATTCTCTCACCAATCGTCAGAGACAAGGATTCGCTCATGCCGTCCTTGCTCGCAAGCGAAATCGCAAACGTACTCAAAAAGGACAACAAGACCCTCGTTGATTATCTGAATGAGCTCTATGAAACCTATGGTGCCTTCAGAGACCTTCCAAAAGCCATTGTCCTAAAGGGCCGCGAAGGCAGCGAAACCATCAAAGCCATCATGACCGAGCTCAGAAGCTATGAACCTGAAAGCCTGCTCGGACGCAAACTGATTGCCAAAGAGGATTACCTCTATGGCACCAGAAAAGTGAATGGCGAGCAACACCCTCTTGACTACCCTGAATCCAACGTGCTCAAATTCATTTTCGAGGATGACTGCTGGTTCGTCTTAAGACCAAGCGGTACGGAACCGAAATTGAAGATCTACATGAACTTGAAAGCTTCTAGTGTCTCAGAAGCTGACAAGGCGCTAAAAGATTTGGAAAGCGCCATAATGAAAAAACTCGAGAAATTCGACATCTAAATTTATGAGGTGAAACCATGATCAGCAAAGCCAGAAAAGTCAGTGACTACAAACAGCTGACCAAGGAGCTCCCCACCTTGCGCTATGTGGACCCTGAACACGTTCATATAAACCTTACCACTGCACGGTGTAAAGAATACACTTTGGACAAGGAAAAAGGGGATTACGTCAAACTAGGGGAAATCATCGGTGAAAGATCCGGTGGCTTCTTCAAACAACCGATTTACTCTACAGTAAGTGGCTACATTCAAGACAAAACAACCATGATCGATTCCACAGGCGTTGAAGTGGAATGCCTAACGATTCGCAATGACTTCCAGAATACCTACTGCACCACCATCACAGACCGACCAGACAGCGTCATCAAAAACATGACGCAGGAAGAAATGGTCGAAATCGTCAAGCAAAAAGCCATCGTCGGACTCGGCGGAAGTGGCTTTCCTTCTTATGTAAAACTCTCAACCGACAAAGACATTCACACCGTCGTCATCAACGCGGTCGAATGTGAACCCTACCTTTCAAGTGATTACCGCCTGATCAAGGACGACCCTGAAGAAGTCTTCAGAGGCCTTGAATACATCATGCAGGCCGTTGGCGCGAAACGCGGCGTCATTGCCATCAAGAAAACCAAGAAAGAACTCATCGAAGTGCTTGAAAACGAACTCAAGCGTTTCAAGGACAAAGACATCCGCATCGCGAAACTCAAAGACTACTACCCACAAGGCTGGGAAAACGAAACCTTTGAAAACGCCATCGGCATCAAGGTGCCTGTAGGCACCCTTCCCATGGAATACGGCATCCTCGGGTTCAACGTAAGCACCACGGCGTCCGTGTACAACGCCATCAAACACAACAAACCCATCCTGAAACGTCACCTCACCGTCAACGGTGATGCGATCAAGTTCCCACAAAGCATCCGCGTAAGAGTGGGCACAAGCGTTCAGGACCTCATCAAACTGTCTGACGGGTACACTGAAGACGCTGAAAAAATAGAAATCGTCATCGGCGGACCGATGATGGGGCAAAGCGTACCAAGTGACAACGTCGTCGTCACACCGACCACGACTTCGGT
>JBNJEC010000075.1:0-4838 GCA_051745505.1 Bacillota bacterium | reverse complement strand
GGTCGCTTCATCAAGCAAGAGAATTGGAGCGTCCTTGAGCATGGCGCGGGCGATGGCGATGCGCTGTTTCTGTCCGCCAGACAAAGAATCGCCCAGTTCGCCAAGTGATGTTTCATACCCTTTTTCGAGGGGTTCAATGAATCCATCGGCATAGGCATTTTTAGCGGCCTTTTTGATGCTTTCAAAGTCTGCGGATTCATCCCCATGGGCGATGTTTTCACGGATGGACTCTGGGAAAAGGAATGTATCCTGGCTTACGAGTGCCAGGTTTTCTCTGAGACTTTTAAGGTGCCAGTCTCTTATTTCATGACCGCCGATTTGAATGGAGCCTTCGTAGGCGTCATAGTAGCCTGTAATGAGTTTTGCGAGGGTGCTTTTCCCGCCTCCTGAAGGTCCGACCAGTGCAATGGATTCATGAGGCTTGATCTTAACGGATAGATGTTTGATGACAGGGGTATCATCCCCGGGATAGGTAAAGGATACATCTTCAAAATCAATGAGGGGTGTTACTTCTTTGAACTCAAAGGGTTCTCCGCTTTGACGTTCGTCTTCTCCGTCAAGGGTTTCAAATATTCTTGAAGCGCTCGCGAGATCCCGCTTGGCTTCACCTATGAGCACTGACATGTTGGACAGGGGAAACGTAAGCAGATTCAAGAGGTTGATGAACGCAAGCAGTCCGCCAAGTGTCATCTCCCCAGTTGTTACAAAGTACCCACCGAGAATGAATGTTGTAATGAAAGGAAGAATCGCGAAAAACATCGAAAACACTTCCAGTATCGCTCTTCTTTTGGCAAGCTTCTCCCCGCCTTTAATGCTATCATTCACAGCGCTTTGATGTTTGTTTTCAAGAGGTTTTTCAAGCGTATAGGCCTTTGCGACTTCTACCCCCTTTATGTAATCGGTAATGGTCTGGTTCACTTCGCCGAGCTTTTCCTGTACGGTCTTGCTAAGAGCTCCGATGGGCTTTGAAAGAAGTGTGGCGCCAATCACGAGTACGGGAATCAAAACAAGTGTCGCCAGGGTCAGTTTCCAGGAAAGAAAAAGCAGCACACCAAAAGCAAGAATGGCTGAAAGTGGAATTTCTATGAGTTCGGGAAGAAGCGTCAAAGTGAAGTTTCTCACACGGTTCATGTCATTGGTGCCTCGTGAGAGTTTGTCTCCTGAATGCGTGCCCTGCATGGTTTCAATCGACAGTGTATTCATTTTCTTTGCGAAAAGGTAACGAAGTTTGGCTAGGCCCTTTTCAGTGAATCCACCGAGCAGGCGAGTCTTCAAAAACTGCAATAATGCTATAATGACTATAAGAAATGCAGTGAGGATCAACAAATCAAAGAACAGACTTCTTGACCCGTCCAAAGCTGAATCAATCAATAGTTTGGTAATGTAGCTGAATGCAACGCTAGTTACAGAAACAAGCATGGTTGAGAGGATTCCAAATACAAGCAAATGCTTGTTTGAGAACGTGGATGTCAATCGTCGAAAAGCGTTTGTTTTTACAGGTTTCATGAAATCACTCTCTTTACAGGGGATAAGTGGCATGTACAGATTGTAAATTATTTCAATTAACACTATCATTTTATCAATAGCGCTCTTAAAAGTCATCCTTTATTTTTAAACAAGAGCCTTTGAAACAGGGGATTGTTTTGAAAATGAATTGATGATAAGGTTTAATTATTGAAACTGCCTAAAAGCTTACACTATATTATGACAAAGGAATGTTTGATTATGGAAGAGCACTCAAGATACAGTGATACGAAAACACCCATGCGGTTTGCGCTTGTTATAGAAGCGTTTTTTGTTGCCATATCGATTGGAAGCATGATTGGTATTTTTTATATTGATACTTTAGTGGATTCTGAAAATGGAGACCTGGGACTTTTCATCATTCTATTGGTAGGGCTATCGGTGATAGGCCTTCTTTACATCCCGGGGTTCATCGTCAATGTGATTCTTTATCGGCGTATTCATCAAAAAAACATTCCCCCGAAAAAAGCGAGTCGTGTTTTCACCTGGCATCTCATATATGGAATCATCAACCTTTTAATCGCGAATGCGCTCCTCGGAGCCATCTATCTCATCACCTATTCAAAAGGTAGAAAAGCAGTGGAAAAGGCAGAAAGAAACGATGCGTTTTACAGATAATAACTACAAAAAAACACCGAAGGCCTTTCACATTCAAGGTTTTCGGTGTTTTCAATTGATATGAAGGGTTCGTTAATAGGGAATCAATCGTTTGAATCTTTGAGCTTTTCTATGATGTTTGCGTAGTCCTTGAGAGCTTGTCTGCCTGTGTTTGTAATCTCATAGACACCGCGTTCAACACGGTTGAACCACCCATAATAATTCTTTTGAAGGATGCTCACTATTTTCTGTCTGTTGGTGTATTCACGCAATTCCTTGGTCGTTTTGGGGGAGTCTTTCATGTAATCAAGGGCGAGCAGTGCCAATTCCCGGTAGGCAGTGATGATTTTTATCTTGTTTGACCCGCCGATGTTTGAAGCGGTCCTTCGTTCCTTGAATTCCTTTAGCATTTTAGCGCGTCTTTTGTGCTTTATTCTTGCGGGGTATTCTGTTGGGTCTTGCAGGATGGTCGCCATTTCGTAGTTGAAATCCACTAGTATGAGACCGATTTCAAGGTGTTTCAATATCATGCGTTTGTCTTTAAAGAGTTGAGAGTTAAGAACCTTGTCAGTCGGCTTTGGAATGCTTAGATAAACAAGGTCTCCAAGCCCTTTTCTTCTGAGTCCCTGGGCCATCAGTCTCGTATTGAGCGAAGTCTTCATTTCAATGAGAATGCTCAAGTCATCCTTCAAGGCCATGATGTCAACATCGTGAATCTCGCTTTTGACAGTGAACCCTTTGGATTCGAAATAGCGTTTCAATACTGGATACATGTCTTTTTCCATAGTGACCTCCTGAGAGTTCCATTATACTTGATTTGAATCTTTGTGAATAGGGCTTCTTGTGACTTAAAGAAAAGTATGTTCAATCAACAAAAAAGTGCTTGTAATTGGAAAGCTCCAATCAAAGCACTTTTTTTAATCGGTGAATGGTTTTTAATAGGTTCAGGTTTCCTTGAATCCCTGTTCTCTTGAAAGAATGGTCGCTACGATTGTCAAAATGACACCGTAAATGATTTTTGAAGCGATGTCCGCAATGGTGTAGATTGCTTGTTGCAACACGAGACCAAGACCAAGTAAATCCGCATTGTTTGTAGCAATGACCGGCACTATGTAAGCGACTGGATAAATTGTCCAGGCAACATAGAAAAGCGGAAGAATGAAGGCGAATAGTGGTTTGGCCGATGAGCCTTCCATGTTGCTTTTGCCTTCCTTGATCACCTGGGTGATCTTGATGAGAACAATCACGTAGAAGGCTGTTGAAATAAGTCCCCAGATAATCCACCAAAGAATGTTTTCTGAGTCGCGGCCCGGTTCAAAGAACTGTCCGATATACCCAGTTACAATCATCAATGTACCTGAAGTCGCGAATGCAACGAAGTACTTTTTGAATGCCAAACCTGTGATGCCTGCAACAAAGAGAATCTGAATCAGAAGCATCGGAACATCGATAAGCCAATTCAAGTACCTGTATCCATTTGTGAACAAGGCATCGGTCGCTTCATACCCGTCTCTTGCGGCATTCAGAACAAATGCGTCCTGCCAGCTTTGTTGCTGCATGAATAACAAGATGGCTGCCGACACCATAACCACGACACTCAATACATTGGATGGACGGTATTTGGGCGCTGCATTGTTTTTGGTAAGAATGAAGTAAAACAACGCGGCCGTCATTGCCGCATACCCCAATGTAAGAACATGAGACACAAATTCAAACTGCCATACGTCTAAGCTGATGTTAGCCAAAATAAAATCCCCCTTTTTTTATTTATATAAATTATATTTAAATTATACACTTGCTTAAAAGGGTTTTCAATTGATACACTTTATTAATTCGAACTTCAAATGATTTTATATTAATGATGCCTACTGACGCTTAAAGTATTCAATCTGAGGCAGGCCCAAAGAGCTTGTCTATTTTTACTTCTAAAATTATTGATATGAAAAGGATGTTTATGATACCTTGACAGGTTAGGTAAGTTTGTATATACTATACATAACCTAGTTAGGTATAAGGAGGGGTTTTATGGAAGATAAAATCAAAAAGTATGTGGAATACCATTTCCGATTCAAAAAGGGCAAGGAAAAAGAAGAACTGGTAGAAGAGGTATATGGAAATCTTGTTGACTATTTTCACTCGAGAAAGGAAACGCATGGTGATGAAACACTGGCTTATCGTGAGACGATTGGAAGAATGGGGGATTTTTCCGATGTGAATACAGAAGCGAATGCAGGGTTTTCACTGATGCCGGGCGTTTACGATGTCGGGCTCATAACTTCTCTGGTATTGAGCGTATTCGGTCTTGTTGCAGTGTTTCTTCATTCTAGCCTTGCATTCATTTTCACGGTTCTCTCAATCCTGATGTTTGTGGCAAGTGCGTACTATACGTATCACAAGGCTCAATATGAGAAAAACGTCAACGGAGATATCGATACGTTTCATCTTTATCTCGACAAGAGCTTTTCGTATTTGAAGACGGCATTCATTTTCTGGGCTGGGACGTTTTCCTTGCTGCTTGCGATCATGTTTGCCAATGCTGTCTTGTTTATGAATGCAGCAAACAATCCTTTCGAGGTTTTTGACAATATTGGTGAGCTCATTCTTTTGTATTTCTTGAGTTTTGTACTTGCCACAACCATCATAGGCATTTTCTTTTACATGCTATATGAAAGAATCATGGCGCATTACCGTTTTATAAGTGGGAAGGACCATTTGGA
>JBNJEC010000074.1:0-4996 GCA_051745505.1 Bacillota bacterium | reverse complement strand
GGACGCAGGAATTTCCGGGTTCAGATTTGATGCGGCCAAGCATATAGAAACCCCTGAAGACGGTGAATACGCGAGTGATTTCTGGCCTGAAGTGATTGACGGCGTTGAACTGTATGCGGCAGATGACTTGTTCATTTATGGCGAGATATTGAATACTACGGGCGGTGGACGCTCCTACACGGACTATACGCCCTATATGGGCGTTACCGCCAATACGGTCTCTGATGCAATCAGAAACGCCGTTAGGAATGAGGACGCCGACCAACTCGCGTCCATCAATTATCTAAGTGGTGTCAACGCGGATGAAACCCTGCTTTGGCCTGAAAGCCATGATGACTTTGCGGCGGAACATACCAATTCTCTGGACACGTCCATCATCAACAAGACCTACGCTGTTCAAGCATCCAGGAAAGATGCAACGTCACTTTACTTCGCTCGTCCGAGCACGTCAGCCTTGATGGGTGAAGTAAGCACCTATACATGGAAAAGTGAAGTCGTAAGTGAATCCAACCGCTTCAACAACTTCTTCATTGGCAGTGAAGAAGAAATGAGTTCAAGCGATGGCTATTTCATGAATGAGCGCTACAGCGAAGATACCTTCGGTGTAATGCTTGTCAATATTGATGGCTCAAATACCGTGGAAGACCTAGCCGTCACCCATTTGCCTGATGGGCAGTACAAAGACCAAATCAGTGAAATGGTTTTCACAGTCGAAGACGGACTTTTAAGCGGTGAAATAGGAGAAACGGGTGTGGCTGCGATCTACAACAATCCCTATGAACCAAAACCTGCAATCTTTGTATCCGATGATTATGAGCGCGGAGACTTCTCTGATTCCCTCTCCATTACCCTGAACGCTTATAACATCACAGAAGCGACCTACAGCATCAACGGAGAAACGCCCGTTGAGTTTGAAGGCTCAGAAACGATTGAACTGACGCACCCTGATCCAAATGCCACCATTACCTTGGACGTGGAAGCGTCGTACAATGACTATACCGTTACTGAAACTTATACATACCAAAAAACCAATATCTCAGTGGAGGAAGTCACCGTCAACGATCTTGACCCATCCGACATTGAAAACAAAACCATCGTCGCCTGGGTCTGGCCTGAAGGTGGAGATGGTCAGTGGGTCGAAGGCACCCTTGAAGATAGCACCTTTACATTCGATCTCCCTGATGGGCATACATGGTTCTTGCTCGTGACTTTACCTGAAGGAACAACCGAGTTTGACTGGGACGACAAGATTGCACAAACCGGAGACAAGCAGGTACCAAGTGATGGCATTTACGATGGCAGTACGCTTACCTGGCAATAAGTCATCGCAATAATGTCTAGGTAAATAAAGCGCAAAGCATTATAATATAGCTAGGAAGAATCACGCTATAAGGGATAATTCAAGACATACATAGAGGTGGTACCATGGACATCGAGAAATATTTTGACTGGTTCGAGCACTTTGATGAAGGGGTTTATTTTGTAAGCCCAGAAAGAGAAATCGTGTATTTCAACGAAGCGTCTGAAGCCATATCAGGGTTCAAAAGAGACGAAGTTGTCGGGTCATACTGTTATGACAATATTTTGAACCACGTATCAGAAGATGGAACGAGCCTCTGTTTTCACGGATGTCCCCTGATGCACTCGATTGAAAACCGCGTGGTGAACCACGCAGAAGTTTATCTTCATCACAAAAAAGGGCACCGCGTCAAGGTGAGTGTCAAGACCCTTCCCGTGATCGAAGAGGGGAACGTGGTTGGTGCGCTTGAAATATTCACCCCACTTGAAAAGGACAACCTTTTCCGCCAAAGCCTTGAATATTACAAAAAACAAGCCATGACCGATACCTTGACTGGCCTTAACAACCGAGCGGTTCTGGATTCACACGTCCCCGAACTCATGGCTTCTTCAAAAGATGTGAATTACGGTGTTATCTTCATGGATATCGATGATTTCAAGGCTTTCAATGACACCTATGGTCATGTTCTTGGGGATAGCGCACTTGAAGTGGCATCAAACACGCTTTCACAAGCCGTAAGAACCTCTGATATCGTCATTCGCTATGGTGGAGAAGAATTTCTGGTGCTCGTCTATGATACCGATGAAGTGGCGCTTGAAAAGCTGGCTGAAAAACTCAGACGCATGATTGAAGCGTCCACGGTGGATCACGCCAAGGACCCCTTGAGTTTCACCATGTCCATGGGAACCACGATGGTGCATGCAAACGAATCCTTGGAAGATGCAATCGGGCGGGCGGACAAAGCCATGTATGAAAGCAAAAAATCCGGCAAAAACAAGGTGACTTCAAAGTAATACAAGAATGATTTTATTCATCAAAACCATCAACGAAACGCTCAAGCAAAGGGCATGTGTTTATTTAGATATTCCCGTGTGTTATCATGGAATTGAAAAAGACAACACATTAACGGATTAGATCTTTTGATGAAAGACCGCAGTTCACTGAAGTTTTTTTGAATCACAGTGTCTATGCATTGATTTTTCAACCGTTTATGCTAAACTTTTACTCGGTGTTTATGCACACATATTCAGGGAAAAGGGGCTTCAACCATGTTAGAAACAAAAGAAAAGATACTCAAAGCCGCAAAACGACTGTTTTCTGAAAAAGGCTACAACGAAACGTCTACCAAACTGATTGCAAGAGAAGCCAGGGTCAACGAAGTCACCATCTTCAGACTTTTTGAGACCAAAAGCAAACTGCTTCAGGAAATCATCACGAACTTCGCGTTTGAAGGAAACATTATTGACAAAATCAAGCAAGAAATTACGGGCGACCTCGTAAAAGACCTCTATATCTTCGCCGATGTCTATTACAAGTTTCTTGAAAACAACATCGACGTCTACAAGATTCAGATCAAGGAAATCGCGGAAGAAGGCGAAACGTTCACAAACTCCATCAACTATGTGGCGTTCATGCGCGACTACCTTCAGAAGAAAAAAGACGAAGGCAAGTTTACGGGGAATCCGCAAATGATTGCGTCTACCATGGTCACGCTCATATTCGGTGTGTTCTCATTTGACGTATACAATCCGGATATTTATACAGAAGAAGTGCATCATGATTCGGTCATCAAAGAATTCGTTGATCACGTCGTCGCACTCTATTGTCAATCGCTTTCATAAGACGCATTAGATTTTTTAAAACATCTCTCACATTTTGAGGGATGTTTTTTTATTGGGGCGTATTGAGCTGTATCAAGCGCTTTATGGACTTAATTTAACGTTTATTTCGGGGTGTTTTTCATAGGAAATATCCGAAAAGATAAAATTTTTTCGTATAATCCCTTGCCATCTTTTTGTGAAAACGCTATAATAACATTGAAAAAGCAAGCAAGCACTTGCATGCTAATAATTTACGAAGGGAGTTTCGTATGAAAAACAAATTGGTCAGCTATTCGGATGCAGTTTCCAACATTCATGACGGCGCGACGATCATGGTCGGCGGATTCATGAATGTTGGAACGCCTGTAGACATCATCGAAGCAATGCTCAAGACGGATGTGAAGAACCTCACCATCATCTGTAATGACGCAGGGTATCCAGACACTGGCGTAGGAAAACTCATCAATGCGGGCAAGGTGGACAAACTCATTGCGACGCATATCGGGCTTAATCCCGTAGCCGGCAAGCTGATGGGAGAAGAAAAACTGAAAGTGGAACTCGTCCCTCAGGGAACCCTTGCAGAACAAATCCGCGCAGGCGGGTTTGGCCTCGGCGGCATTCTCACTCAGACCGGTATTGGAACCATGGTTCAAGAAGGCAAGGACGTCATCAAGGTTGATGGGGTAGACTATCTTCTTGAAAAACCGCTTAAAGCGGACTTCGCATTGGTACTCGGAGAAGTCGTGGACAAGCGAGGCAACACTAAGTACTCCAAAACCACACGCAACTTCAACCCACTCATGGCGACGGCCGCAGAGACAGTTCTCGTTCAGGCGAAGAATCTCGTTGAAATCGGAGATTTGGACCCTGAAAACATCGTCACACCACACGTATTCGTGGACTACATTGTCGGAGGTGACGCTTCATGAACGCCAAAGAACGCATCGCGCACCGAGTTGCGCAGGAATTAAAAGACGGCGACGTCGTCAATCTCGGTATCGGACTGCCAACACTCGTATCGAATTACATCCCTGAAGGCGTCGACATCACCCTTCAATCTGAAAACGGTCTTGTCAATCTTGGCCCAAAACCTGAAGAAGGTCAGGAAGACTGGGACCTCACGAACGCGGGTGGACAGCCCGTCACCATCAATGAAGGCGGGGCCTACTTTGATTCGGCCACGTCATTTGGCATCATCCGCGGAGGCCACGTGGACGCAACCGTTCTAGGGTCTTTGCAGGTCGATGAAGAAGGCAACATCGCGAACTGGATCATTCCAGGCAAGAAAGTGCCTGGCATGGGCGGCGCGATGGATCTCCTTGTCGGTGCCAAGAAAGTCATCATCGCCATGACCCACACGGCCAAAGGCACCAAGAAGATACTCAAAAGATGCACCCTCCCATTCACAGCCATCAAGGAAGTTGACATGATCATCACAGAGATGGGTGTCATGGAGGTGACAGACGAAGGGATCGTACTAAAAGAACTCGCACCAGGTGTTACAGTAGAAGAGATACAAGACGTCACAGAAGCACAGTTAATCGTAAGTGAAAATCTAAAAAAAATGAATTAATTCAGGAGGAATTATGAAAAAAGCATTTGACAAATTAACCCAGGGTTCAGTCAGGCTTGTCGAGAAATACCTTCCCAATCCATTTATCTTTGCGATCATCCTGACATTTATTGTTTTCGTTGCTGCTCTACTCTTTACACAAAATGGTGTTACAGGTGTCATTGACGCCTGGTATGGTGGATTCTGGAATCTGCTTCCATTCTCCATGCAGATGACACTTGTGCTTGTAACCGGAACCATCATGGCTACGGCACCAGCGTTCAAGCGTCTGCTTCAAAAATTGGCCAACCTGCCTAAGAACAA
>JBNJEC010000073.1:0-5017 GCA_051745505.1 Bacillota bacterium | reverse complement strand
AAACAGTCTTCGCTTTCCAACAGTTTGATACCCATTGAACACGGAGGGTATCTATCGTATTTTATCGATACGCCTGGGAATCGGGAATTCATCAGTGAATTTCAGCAGGCAATCAACGTCGTCAAGGGTGCGATACTCACCATTGACGGAACCAAGGGCGTGGATATCGGTACCCAGGAAGTATTGAGTGATCTCAGTGCAAGGAACGTGCCAACCATTCTTTTCATCAACAAAATGGACAAGGAAAACATCGATTACGCAAGAATCATCAATACGCTCAAAGACATGATCGGCTACCAGGTGGTTCCCTTCTTATGGCCGATAGGCGAAGCGGATGACTTCAAGGGATATGTTGATCTTGTGGACATGAATGCCAGAGTCGTTGAGGGTGAGCAAACCATCACGGTGGATGTCCCCGACGAACTCAAGGACATCGTCGGTGACCTGAGAGAAAAAATCATTGAATCCGTCGCAGAAACCTCAGAAGATTTGCTTGAAAAACATTTTCAAGGCGAAACGCTCACCGATGAGGAAATCAGGCGCGGACTGAGAGAAGGCGTACTTAACGGTGAACTGAAGCCCGTTGTCTTCGGATCGGCCAAGGAAGACATTGGCACGAGAACCATCCTTGAGATGATTGAACACTTCATGGCTTCTCCCAAGGATTTGAAACCGAAAAAAGGGAAAGACCCTTCATCGCTTGAGGCTACTTATAGAGCAAGCAAGGAAGACGCGCCGTTTTCAGGGTACGTGTTCAAGACAACCGTTGACCCGTTTGTCGGTACCATGAACTACGTCAAGGTTTTCTCAGGGACACTTAAAGGCGGACAGGACGTCTATGTGCCAAACATCGACAAGACCGTCAAGATCAACGGGTTCGGTACACTCAGTGGCGATTCACAAATCACTGTCGACGCACTCGGTCCCGGGGAAATGGGCTACATCACAAAAATCGACGGACTGCTTACAGGGCATACCGTCTGTGATCCGAAGCATCCGATTCTCTACAAGATTGATGAAACACCTTCACCTACGCTCGTCGTCGCCATTACGCCTAAACACAAAAGAGACGAGGACAAGATATCTTCGGTGCTTCACAAGCTAAATATTGAAGACCCGTCATTCGAAGTCACACGGAATCCTGAAACCTCTCAGTTGCTGATTGGTGGTCAGGGCCTCAGTCACATACAGTATCTCCTGAGCAAAATGGAAAACACCTACCACGTCGAAGTGGACATCGTCGAACAGAAAATCGCTTACCGTGAAACCATAAGAAAAGGTGCATCCGCTGAAGGACGCCACAAGAAACAATCCGGCGGATCGGGACAGTTTGGTGTGGTAAATATTCGTTTCGAGCCTCTAAAAGACAAGGAAACCGTACTTGAATTCAATGAGGAAATACGCGGAGGCGCCGTTCCCAAGAACTACTTCCCCGCAGTTGAAAAAGGCCTTTACGAAGTCATGGAAAAAGGCCCACTCGCTGGCTTTCCGGTCACCGGCATCAAAGCCACGCTCTTTGATGGGTCCTATCACTCGGTGGACTCGAACGAAGTCTCGTTCAAACAGGCGGCCGCGTTGGCATTTAAAAAAGCGTACGCGGAAGCGGATCCGATTCTTCTGGAGCCCATCTCCAAAGTCAACATCACCTGCAAGGACGATTACGTGGGGGACGTGATGAGTGATGTGACCAAGAAACGCGGGACCGTGCTTGGCATGGAACCTGGCATTGATGGCAAGCAGCACATCACCGCTGAAATCCCCGACAGTGAAATCAAGAACTACAACACCGACCTCAAAAGCCTGACTCAGGGAAGTGGCACATTCAAAAGAGAACCGCTTACCTACAAGGAAGTGCCCGAGCATATGGTCGAGAAAATCATTGAATCGAAAAAAAGCGAATGACACATCGCTGAGACAGTCCCTCTGAAGGCTTTTCCCAAGGAATTGCAAACCATTTCAGAGGGATTTTCTCATGCAAAAAAAGATTGATGGGGGGATTGATGAAGCACCAAACCGCAATCAAAATGAGAAGGCAATGCCCCAACAAATTAGAATGCCAAACCAATCAGGTGTTTATGTGCGCTTTGTAAGTGTTATAATAAAGATGAAGGAGTGATAACTGTGGAAAATTTCAACTTTTACAGTCCAACAGAATTCGTATTCGGAAAAGACACGGAAAAAGAAGTCGGGAACCTCGTCAAGAAGTATGGCGCCAAGAAAGTGTTTTTACATTATGGAGGCGGGTCCATCAAAAGAACCGGCCTTTATGACAGAGTCACTAAAACTCTTGAGGATGCCGGTGTTGATTATGTGGAACTCGGTGGCGTCAAGCCGAACCCGGTTGACTCCAAAGTTTATGAAGGCATTGAACTCTGCAAGAAGGAAAACTGTGATTTCATGCTCGCAGTCGGCGGGGGATCGGTCATCGATTCAGCCAAGGCGATTGCGGCCGGCGTGAAATACGATGGGGACTTCTGGGATTTCTATGACAGAAAAGCCGCCATCAAAGACGCTTTGCCTGTAGGCACCATCCTCACGATTCCTGCAGCCGGTTCGGAAGGCTCAAGCGCAACCGTCATCACAAAAGAAGACGAAGGCTTGAAACGTGGAAGCGGGTCCAACCTTCTGCGTCCGAAATTCTCAATCATCAACCCCGAACTCACTTATACGCTTCCCATGTGGCAAACAGCCGCAGGCATCGTTGACATGATGGCACATATCTTTGAGAGATACCTCTCAAAAACAGAAGACGTCATTCTTACGGACCGTCTTATGGAAGCGACACTTGTCTCCATCATGGAAGCCGCGCGCAAGATTCTGATTCAATCAGACAACTATGAAGCCCGCGCAACGATATGCTGGTCGGGTACGATTGCCCATAACGGAATTCTTGGCGTCGGCCGCCAGGAAGAATGGACCACCCACGGTCTTGAACACGAACTGAGTGCCCTTTACGACATGACCCATGGCGCAGGGCTCGCAGTGATGTTCCCAGCCTACATGACTTATACGCTTGAAGAGGACATTGAACGCTATTACCGCCTTGCGACCAAGGTGTTCGGCGTTCCTGAAAACCACTTCGACAAACGCGTGGCCGCCCTTGAAGGCATCAAGCGTCTCAAGAATTTCTTCAAAGAAATCGGCATGCCGATCACCCTTGAAGAAGCGGGCGCTAAGAAAGAAGACATCCCAAAACTCATCAAAACGCTCAAAATCAACAGTGGAGAATCATTTGGAAACTTCAGAACCCTCACTCTTGAAGATGCAGAAAACATCTACACCATCGCATCTGAAAAATAATGCATTGAAACGGTGGCCCAGGTCACCGTTTTTTTTATGGTTCAATCACTTAAAAAATGCAGTGGGATATGTTAGTATGATGAATGACTAAACAGAGGTGATGACAATCAGAAAATTAATTGCAATGAGTATCCTTGTTGTGGGTGCGCTGGCCCTTAGTGGCTGTGACATCATTCAAGAAGAAATTGAAAGAGCCGAATCCATCGAATTCGAAGATATCAAACTTGATATTGAAAACAGAGATGTGTATTTGAAAATCACGAGTGATGCAGACGAACAGGTCATCGAAGAGATGGAAGTGAATGGTGAATCCTATGAGCTAACGAGTGAAGGCGACGACTGGTACAGCATCGACGATCTCCCCATAGAAAAAGCCTACGAAGTTTCGAGCGTATACTACCGCACAGGCATTGGCATGCGCCTTTCATTCGATTATGACCATAGCGTGACCCTTGAAGAAGCAGTGGAGTATCTCCCCGAGTCAAACATCCATGAACTGGATGGCGATTCCCTTGAACTTGGCGCGTACAGATTTTCACCTTCTGAGGATAGCGTTGCCTTGGTAGGCAGTGACACTCAGCATGAGCTTGACAAGGTCAGTGACTGGCTTACCGTCATCCTTGAAGATGGCAATCCTGAATACGTTATATTTGAAAATGACGGCGTCTATGTATTCGAAGTGCCCGAGCAAGCTGAAGAATACCTGAAATAATTATTTTTGCAAAGAAATAACCGCACCCGGATATTGGATACAACGCGTCCAATAAAAAGGGTGCGGTTTTTTAGTTGAGGTCCTCAAATTCCGTATCTTCAATCGTATCGAAGATAGCATCAATAAGGCCTTTCAATTGTGTGATGCGGTTTTCCGCATTGGAAATAAGTGTCGCTTCACTCGTATAGTTGGAATCGTATTTCGCTACGCTGTAAGATGTGGTTTGGGCATTGCCGGAGTATTCAAAATCAACGTTGTAAAAAATCCCGTAATTCTCTTCCAGTTCGTAGGAATAATCAACGTCCCAGCTGGAATCGATACTCAGTGTTTCGTTTTTTACCCGGTAATAGCCGTTTTCAACCGTGTCTGCAAGGCTCGTGAAAGAAAAGGTTTTTGAAGCAACTGAATATTCATAATAGACATTGCTGGCTAGATTCAACGTACAGATTCCGGAGATACACTCGAAACCATAATCATCCGATTCAAGGCTTCCAACAAGCAAATCATCAATGGTAGGTTCGCTTTCCCATTTTGCATATAGAGTCACATTGCTTGAAGGCATCGTTGAACTTGTGAAAGGCGTTGTCAGTTGAACGTCCATAAACCACCCTTCAAAGGTGAAATTCGTTTTGGAAGGGGTGGGCAGATCAGGGATGTTTGCGCCGCCTTCGAGGCTTAGCGGACTGTGAATTGAGCCTCCGTTCGAGTTGAACGAGAGTGTGTAAAGCGTAGGGTTCGTCTGGGTGGCTTCCCATTTGGCATAAAGGGTCTTGGACGTACTTGGCATTGTGTCAAATGTAAAAGGGGTGGTTAGGGCACTGTCTTCGTACCAGCCGACAAAGGAATATCCGTTTTTGGAAGGTGACTGTGGAGCGCTAATGGCTGTTCCCGATTCTTCGGTGATAGAAGAAACACTCGTTCCGCCGTTGGAGTTGAAAGAGAGCGTGTAGGTGGTTGGGGATGTAGCTGAAGAGGGGTCCCACTTGGCATACAGTGTCAGAGAGT
>JBNJEC010000072.1:0-5141 GCA_051745505.1 Bacillota bacterium | reverse complement strand
CCATCGATGATGGCTTTGATTTCTTCAAAGCTTCTTGCGACTTCGGTGCCTTTTCCGCTCATGGTTTCAAGCGCAATCCTCACGTCGGTTTCCTTTGTATCTTCGAATACTTTGTTGAGGCCTTTGATGATGCGTTTGATCGCTTCTTCACTGCCGGTTTTGACGTGTGAACCCGGGTGAAGGACGATGTCTTTGGCCCCGAGGGCGTGACTTCTTCTGATCTCTTCGCTCAAGAATCTTGCGGCGAATGCTTGTTTTTCAGGGTCAGGATTTGCGAGGTTCATGATGTAGGGCGCATGAATGACGATGTCGCTTGGGTCAATAAAGGCGTCTTCCATCTTTTTGTGCGCCTGTTCTATGTTCATGTCATCAATGGGTTTTCTCTTGGTGTTCTGCGGGGCACCGGTATAAATCATGAAGGTGGTTGAGCCGTAACTCAAGGCTTCATCCACACTGCCCTCAAACATTGTCTTGCCTTTCATCGATACGTGTGAGCCGAGTTTGAGCATATTATCTTCCTTTGCGTTGTTGTTTTTGGTGGTATTTCTTCTTGTAGCCGGGTTTGACTTTTTCGTCCTTGGACTTGTGGCTTTTCTTTTTGGGTGGCGCTTTTGAAGCGACGGTGTGCATCAAGGCGGAATCACTCTTGATTTCTTTAAGGACACCGTTCTTGACGTCCACGAAGTGAAGCGGGACATTTTCCTTCATTAAAAATGCGAACGCGTCTGCGTCACTTCTTTGATACAAGGAGATGACTTCACCGGTCATACCCATGCGTCCGGTCCTTCCGGCGCGGTGAACATAGAACTTCATGTCTTTTGGAAAGCCCGTGTTGATGATGTGGGAGACCCCTTCGATGTCGATGCCTCTCGCAGCGATATCTGAGGCGACCACGTATTGAACGCGGAGCTTGTCAATATCACGGAGGACCTGCTTGCGTTCACGCGGGGTCACATCTCCGTGAAGTTTGGTGACTTCGAGCCCTTTTTGATGAAGGTGGCTCGCTATCAGGTCGACTTCGTCTTTGGTGTTTGCGAAAATCATCGCAAGGTAAGGGTTGATCGCACCGATGAGTTTGTCGAGGGTTTCAAAAAGGTTCGTCTCATGCATCTTCATGAATTTATGGGTAATTGGAAGGCGGGTTAGGCCTTTGGACCCCATATCGATTTCGAAGGGGTTGGTCATGCTTTTTTTGATGAAGTCACGAAGGGTTTGTGGGATGGTGGCCGAGAAGATCATGAATTGTGCTTTGTTCAAGATGGACGCAATGGCTTCCATCTCTTTCAAGAACCCGATTTCAAGGGCCATGTCCGCTTCATCGATGATGAGGGTGTTTGCCTTGTGGAGTTTTAGAAGGTTTTGCGTAACGGTAAGGTCATAGATCTTTCCGGGGGTTCCGATGACGATTTGGGGCTGGCTTTTTTCAAGGCGTTTCATTTCCTTGTCGCGGTCGTTGCCACCGGTGTAGGTTCTGATGTCGATGGGTTCATCGCAGTAACTCGCGAGTTCACTCGCCATTTGTGCAAGCTGACGTGCTAAATCTCTTGTCGGTGCAAGGATGACTGCCTGTACGTGTTTTTCGGTTTCTCTCAGTTTATCAAAGATCGGCAGCAAGAACGCATGGCTCTTCCCGGTTCCGGTTTCACTGGCCGCAATAACGTCTCTTTTTTCCATAGCTTTAGGGATGACTTTTTCCTGAATGGGACTTAACTGTTGAAAATCGAGTCCGTTTAGGGCATCATAAAGGTAGGATTTGGTGAATTGGATCATAGTATCGCCTCTTTCTCATGGTCCATTATACACTAAAACAGCCAAACATTACCATCATTTCACACAAAGGATGTGTTACCATGCAGGTTGTCTCACTGACCCCAAGAGGGTACTGTCACGGGGTGGTTTATGCCATCAATACCGTTAGGAAACTAACGCACAATCCCCACATCAAAAAACCGATTCATGTCCTTGGCATGATCGTCCACAACAAGAAAATCGTCGAAGATCTTGACGCCCTCGGTGTAAAGACCCTGCATGAAAAAGGCGTAAGCCGTGTGGAGTTGCTTGATAGAATCAGCGAAGGCACGGTCGTCTTCACCGCCCATGGTGTGAGCGAAGAGGTAAGAAAAAAAGCTGACGAAAAACATCTCGACATCATCGATACTACCTGCAAGGACGTAATCAAAAGTCAAAATACCATGAAAACCTATTTGGACGGGGGCTACGACGTCATTTTCATCGGGAAAAAGAATCACCCCGAAAGCGAAACGGCCAAGGCCCTTGGGCCAAACATCCACATCGTCACGAATGAAGAAGACATTGAAACGCTTGATATAGACAATGAAAAAATAGCCCTCACCAACCAAACCACGATGAGCATGTTCGACATCTACTCACTCAGTGAAACCTTGAAAAACAAATACCCCTCGCTCATCTTGATAGAAGAAATCTGCAACGCAACCAAGACAAGACAGCTTGCAGTCAAAACGCAGCCTAAGGATATCGACCACTGTTTTGTGGTCGGTGACAACTATTCAAACAACTCAAACAAGCTTGTTCAAGTCTCCATGCAATCAGGCATCAACGCATCCCTCATTGAAAGCGTGGAAGACATCGATGTCAAAACCCTGCGTCACTTCAACAAGGTATCGGTCACAAGTGGTGCGAGCACACCGACCAAAGTCACGAGTGAAGTAATACGTTTTCTTAAAAACTTTGATGCTGGTGACCCTTCCACGCACTCTTTAAAAAGCGCTGTACTATCCAAGAATCTATTTACATGAAATAAGCATCGAGGCTTGGCCTCGATGCTTTGTTTTTTGTCATGACATAGGGGTTTCGATGTGGTCTTTCATTTGGTCGCGTCTTGATTCATAGTCTGACATTTTCTCTTCTCTGTGAGCCTGGAAATTGTCTGTGATGGCGTCAATGTCGACGTCTGGAGCGTCTCCGTTTTCAACGGCGTCTTCGTGGTTTTCAACTTCTCCGCGGAACTCGTCTTGAAGCGCGTTCTTCATCTCTTCGCGGTTTTGCTGTCTGTTTTGTCTGAACGTTTGCATGGTGTCCTTGTGCTCTGTCACGAGTATGTTCATGATCTCACTCATGTCCATTTCAAGCGCTTCTTCGAACGTAAGGTCTCCATCAATTTCAACGGCTCTTGAAATGAGGCGTGCACGTCCGACATCGATGTCGTGTTCTTCAGCCAGTTCGCGGTATGATTCATCAATTCCGCCTCCCATGACTGCGGCGCCGATGCCTCGCTCTTCAAGATGGGATTTCACGTGTTCGTTGACGTTTTCGTTGAACGCTTCATCTTCACCGTCTGCGGTGATGAATATGGCGTTGTCGTCGCTGTTTACGTCAAGATAGCCTGTGTCAACGGCTGATTCGAGATAAAGATCGAGGGCGTCTTCATAAGCCATGCCTTCAAAATCGAGATCGGCGGCTACAATTTCGGCATCTTCATTCAGCAGAGTATAGCTTTCAACGTTGCCTTCTTCGTCCACGACGAACTCAATGGAAGGGTTGATATCTACCGCAAGGTAGTTCGACCCATCCTCTTCACTTGAACATGCACTGAGTGTCAGTGCCAGAACCAATACGCTGATAATCGCAAATACTTTTTTCATTGGTTTCGCCTCCTTTCACCCTTTAAACAATTGAAACGGTGTTATTATTGGGATTTTTCCAAATAAAACCCTTTGAGTGCCGAAAGGGCATTCAAAGGGTTTTGTGTATCAGTCAATGATGACCGGATCACTTGTATAGTTTGTGCCATCTCGTTCATACTCGACGGTGATTTCAGTGCCTACAAGCGTATTGAGTACGGATTCATAAAGATAGTTCTGGTTGTAGATTTCACGGAAATCAGTCATGGACGCTGTTTTGTAGCCGGTGATGCTGTCACCTGACTCAAGGCCGAGATCATCGGCGGTGCTTCCAACAGTGACCGAATCGATGCAGGCACCATAGTCCGCTGAACACTGTGTGGTATCGCTCATGGATACACCAAGCGTGGCTCTTGTGACCGTGCCATCGTCTTCAATATCCTCAATCATGCGCGTGATGGTGTTTGAAGTGACCGCAAAGCCCATGCCTTCAACATTTTCACCGGTGAGTTTCAAGGTGTTCATGCCGATAAGCTGTCCTTGTGCGTTGACAAGCGCACCGCCACTGTTGCCAGGAGAGATGGCAGCGTCATGCTGAATAAACAAAGCATCCGTGCCTTCACTGCTCATGTAACGCATGGGTGAAGCCACAATGCCTTCTGTGACACTGCCCACGTAGTTTTGACCTTGCGGGCTTCCCAGCGCATAGACCCTTTCACCGGTTGAAACATCGTAAGAATCAGCGATGCTGATTGTATCAACACTGTGCGTAGGGGTGAACTCAATAACGGCAATGTCGGTTTCTGCGTAACTGCCGAGCACTGTCACATTGGAATCGGGTACGATGTAGTAGTTGTTGAGGTATTCATAAACGATTTCAAGGGATTCATAGTTCTCGATGACGTGTTGGTTGGTAATCATGTTGAACGAGCCATCTCCGTTGTCCTTGTAAACAACACCGGAGCCTGTGCCGCCTTCTGTGTCACTGATTGTGTTGTTGACACCGACAATTGAACGCTCGATGTTTTCAAGCATGCTGACAGTATCCGTGGAATCGGAGACGGTCTCTCCTGTTGATAGGTCAATCCATTTGGCGTAAAGCGTCATGTCTTCTTCTGGCATGGTTGAAGACGCAAAAGGCGTATTGAAGGCGGTGTCTTCAAACCATCCCATAAATTCATAACCGTCGCGAGTAGGGTCTGGGAAATCTATGGACGTGCCATAGTCCTTCGTACGTGTGAACGTATTGCCATTGAGCGTATCAAAGGTAAGCGTAATGCTCAAAGGATCATAGAGCGCTTCAATCACCTTGTCTTCAGTGGCTTCGGTGGGTTCGCTTTCAAAGCCGGTGAACGTATGCCCTTCAATCTCAGGGGCTTCGGGATAGGTTATGGAGGCGCCTTCTTTCAAGGTCTGCACGTCAAAGACGTTCCCCTCAGGCGTCTTGAACTGAATGGTGTAGATGGAAAAATCGAGATTGATGGTTTCTTCAGTACCGTCCGTATAGGTGAATATGAGGTCTTTGTTGTTTTCAAGGCG
>JBNJEC010000071.1:0-5351 GCA_051745505.1 Bacillota bacterium | reverse complement strand
ACCATCTATGAAGATCTGAGTGCCTATGAAAATCTTCTCTTCTTTGGAAAGCTTTACGGACTCAGAGGCGATGCACTCAAAAAAAGGATTGAAACGGTTTCCAAACTCATCGGACTTCAAGAGCGAATCCACGACAAGCCAAGCCGCTATTCAGGCGGGATGAAACGCAGGCTCAATATAGGATGCGCGCTTTTGCATGAACCTGAACTCATCATCATGGACGAGCCTACTGTGGGCATCGATCCCCAAAGCAGGAACTATATTCTGGATTTTGTGAAGACCCTCGCAAAAGACAGTGATACCGCGATTATCTATACGTCTCACTATATAGAGGAAGTTGAAGCGATTGCGGATAGAATCTTCATCATAGATGAAGGACATATCATTGCGAAAGGCACCCTCGATGAGCTGATTGCGAAGATCAAGGGCGACCATCACACCATGATCAGTGTTGACACGCCTTCCAAGAAGACACTTGAAACGTTCAAGGCCATGGATGATGTGAAAGAGGCATCTCTCAAGGATTCGACTTATCATATTGTGACGTTGCCCGGTGTCAATGTGCTTGATGCGCTTTTGAAGACACTTGATGAGCAGAAGATTCTCCAGGTTTATGACAAACAGCCCAATCTTGAAGATGTCTTCTTGATGCTTACTGGGAAGCGTCTGCGTGATGGCGAGGTGACTTAGATGTTTCGTTTTTATTTCATGCGGATTTTGAAAGACTATCTCGCCCATGCCATATTCATAGGCCTGCCTGTCTTCTTGATCGCAACCCTTACCTACATCAATGCCCCCGATCAGGCGAACTGGCCTGAAGTGTCCAGGGTCATTGCGATTCTCTTCATTCTCATGTTTCAGATATTCGGCGCGTCCTATACGTTTGAAGGCCTTCAAAAGGACTTTCTCTCTCCCATGAAGGACCGTCTTCATGCCACGCCTGCAAACCCTGCCTGGCTTGTGGTGATTCAGATTGCCTACAGTACTCTCGCAAGTCTTCTTCAAAGCCTTGTTTTAATTGGATTGACAATGTTTTTCTTTGATGCGGCCTTTGAAAACATTCCAGGGCTTCTCGGGATTTTGATCCTCTCAGCCCTTGCGGCTCAACTTCTTGGAGGACTGCTTGTCCTTATAACGAAAAGTGCGGCGAAATCACAGGTTGTCATGACGCTTTATGCAATCATCGCTCCAATACTGGCAGGCCTTAATTTCGAGTTGCCAGACAGTGATATCAAGCCTTACATTGAAAAGTACTCGTCTCCTGTAGCCTGGGCGAACACGGGCCTTGAAGGCATCCACACGGGCAACGCGGATTCCATAATGTTTAGTGTTCTAATGCTCATTGGATTTGCGTTCGTGCTTGGACTATTGATCAGACACTTTGCCAGGAAGGTGATTTTATGACAGTTTTTTTCGAACTCGCACTTAAAAGAACCCTGCGTCAGAAAACACTGTTGATTGCGATGATGGTCTTTCCCGTCATTTTGGCAACCGCACCGCATCCCATGGAAGAAGCTCCTCCAATAGGCTTTACGCTATATGGCCTGATTATTTTATTCAGCGGCTTTCTTCTTACCAAGCAGATTATTGACGATAGAAGTTATGGCACCATCACCCGTATTGCGGCTGCGCCCATCAGACACTTTGAATACCTTCTTGGTCACATGGGCGCCTATTTATTAATACTTCTCATACAAAACCTCGTGTTCACTGTGATTGCCCATGCAAGTTTTGAGTCTTTGGATATTTCACTTGGCATGCTCTTTGTGACTTATGCAGTATTTTCCATTCTCTCCATTACCTTTTCACTGTTTTGGCATATGCTTTTTAGAACATACGCTACAAGCATCGCCATTTACAGTGTGATTGTGAACATGTTTGCGATTCTTGGAGGACTTATCGTACCCATTCCTCTTTTGCCCGATAGAATCATCACCATTGGGCGCATTCTTCCAACTTACTGGTTCGCAAACGCCTTGCAGCATGTTTACGAGGGGAGTGCGTCAAGTGCGCTTCTCAGCTTGTTCATTGTCGTTTCCTTTGCTATAATGTTCTTAGTCATAGGGTCCAAGAGGAGACTGACGTAATGGAAAAACCAACCCGGTATGTTCTGTTTTGGGACATCCTCGTTATCGCCCTGATTTATGCAGGGTCCATACTCCTCAAAAAACCGCAGACGCCTGCGGTTTTTTTGCTTATCCTTGTTTCCTTGAACCTGCTTGCGCTTTATTTCAGGTTCGCTTCAGTGAAACGCTTTTTGGGGCTGATCTATATCTGTATGCTCGTGAGTGGTTTCATATTTGATGAGGCATTGTATTTCGCACTTCCTTTTGCCTATCTGCTTTTAAAAGAAGGCAAGACGCCTCACAGTTTTCTTGTGTTGCCCTTCATCATCGCCATCACCCCTTATGAATGGACGGTTTATGCGTTTTTCGGAGTCGCATTCACCATAGGCAAGCTTGTCAATCTCTGGCAGACTGAGAAAACCACGCTGCTTAAAACCATTGACGGGGAGAGAAAAAAAGTCTTCGAGATACAAAACGAGCATGCGGCACTGCTTGAAAGCCAGGCGGAAATTTCCAGGATTTCAGCCTACAGCGAAAGAGACAGAATCGCTTCGAGACTGCATGACGATTTGGGTCATGAGATGACTGCGGGTCTATTGAATCTGAAAGCCTATAAAAATTTGAAAACACAAGGCAAGGAGAACATGGACGTTCTCGATACCGCACTGCGCCGCTTTGAAAAGGCCGCAAGCGATCTCAAGGACACCGTACACAACACCAAACCCCTGACCGCTTTTGGAAGAGACGTCTTTGAAAACCAGATTGAAGCGTTCGACCTTGAAGTGAACTACGCTAAAAACGGAGATTTTTCCACCATCAAGCCCCATCACTGGCAGATACTCAATAGCGTACTCAAGGAAAGTTTCACGAACGTACTCAAACATTCCAAAGCCACTACCGCAAATGTTGCTTTAGAAGCAACCGGACACATCATAAGACTGAGCGTTGAAAACGATCAACCGAATCCTGAGAACTTGGATAAACCGGGATACGGACTATCCTTCATGCGCAAACGCATCGAAGCGTCTGAGGGAACACTGTCCGTCCATAAAGGCCACACATACAAAGTGCTCGTGACCCTGCCTGTGAAGGAGGATGAATAAATGAACATTTTACTCGTTGATGATGACAAGGACGTCTTGAACAGCCTCGAAATTCTTCTTTCAAGTGAAAAGGACATAGAGATTGTCGGCAAGACCCAAAACGGGGAGGAGGCCTTGGCATTCATTAAAAAAACAATCCCTGACATTGTCCTCATGGATATCAGGATGCCCGTGATGGACGGCATTGAAGCCACCGCAGCCATCAAAAAGACCTGGCCATCCGTTAAAATCGTCATGCTCACCACGTTCAAGGATTTCAGACACATTCACCAGGCGCTTCACGCCGGCGCTCTTGGCTATCTTCTCAAGACCGATGATTTAGTCAAACAAATCGAAACCATTAAAGCGGTTTACAATGGGCATGCTATACTAAGTAATGAAGCATTGGCATCATTAACAGGCCAGAATAACGATGACACACTTAGTGAAAGAGAAAACAGTGTGGTTGAACTCATTGCCCACGGCTATCAAAACAAGGAAATCGCCAAACGTCTTTTCATAGGCGAAGGCACCGTGAGAAACGTCATATCCACGATACTCGACAAACTGTATCTGAGAGACCGTACACAGATCGCCATCTATTACTGGCAGACCAAAGAAAAATAACCATCAACAAGAAAGAGGGATAGCCATGCAAGAGAATTATCTTAAAAAGGAACTCTATGAGAAATTCAAACATGACAGCGAGATTTTTGATTTCCTACAGGAAGCGGCCCTTGACGGCCTTTGGTACTGGGACCTTGAAAATCCTGAAAACGAATGGATGAGCTCAAAATTCTGGCGCACTCTCGGCTTTAATCCGAGTGAGAAGAAGCACGCTTCAAGTGAATGGCAGGATTTGATTCATCCTGAAGATTTGAAAGTTGCAAAACTGAATATCAAGCGACACCTGGAAGACCCTGAGTACCCCTATGATCAAATAACCAGGTATATCCACAAAAACGGATCTACCGTATGGATTCGCTGTAGAGGGTTCGCAATACGCGACCAAGAAGGCAAGCCACTCAGAATGATCGGCGCTCACATGGACGTGAGCGGCATCATGCGCTCCAACCAACGCATCAAACATTTGAAAAACGAGTATGAGACCGTGTTCAACGGCACTCAGGATGCGCTCTTTTTAATAGACGTCAGAGGTCCCAGATATTTCAGATACATCAGAAACAACGAATCCCACCAGCAGAAAACAGGAATCACCCAATCGATGATAGAAGGAAAAACCCCAGTGGAACTGCTTGGTGAAAAAGCCGCTGAACCTGTCGTTGATCACTACCAGTCCTGTGTGGATGCAAAGGATATAGTCAGTTATGAAGAAACACTGGATCTCCTCTCAGGCAGAAGGATATGGCATACGACCCTAACACCGATTATTGAAAACAACAAGGTGGTGCACGTCGTTGGCTCCGCTGTGGATATCACTGAAAGAAAGGCTCTTGAAAAAGAGCTTTCGCACCGCGCAAACTATGATGCGCTCACAGGCCTTGTCAACCGTGATTACCTGACTCAGATTATGGAGGACAAAACGGCGGATCTGAATGGTCATTTCGCGTTCATATTCATCGATCTCGATGATTTCAAACCAGTCAACGACACGTATGGTCATCTTGCAGGGGACCGTGTGCTCAAGGTGACTGCGGACAGACTCCTGAAAGCCACAGAGGGGAAAGACGTGGTCGCAAGACTCGGAGGCGATGAATTCGTCATCGTGAAATGCGACCTTTCGACACCGGCTGCGATAGAAGCTTTTGAAAAGACACTTGCAAAGGCCATAGCCAAATCCGTTTACTACGATGGCCATCAACTTCAGGTCCATGCGTCGATCGGACACGCCATCTTTCCACTCGACGGGCTTGACTATGACCAGCTGTCTTTAAAAGCCGACGCAGCCATGTACTCCGTGAAAAAACAATCGAAATAGTGTATACTGAAAATAGAATTTATTGAAACTAAGTTATTATAGGAGGGGGCAAAGCGTGGGATTTGATCACTTTGGTCGTGTGAAAGAGGACTACAAGCGCAAGGATTATGCTGATTTCTACGACAAGGACTCCAAGGACGATAATCATGAAAGAAGCAGCGTGCCTTTTCTGATAATCATTGGTCTTTTCATTGCTACTGTTGTATTCTTATTGATTTATTGACAACTAGAAGACTGTTCTCGCTTTTGAGGACAGTCTTTTTT
>JBNJEC010000070.1:0-5360 GCA_051745505.1 Bacillota bacterium | reverse complement strand
TATTGAAAATCAAAGTGAGCAAGAAAGTGTACTGCATTGCATGAAAGACTACACCACAGAGGTTCAAAGACCTTCATACCATGAAAAGGAAAAACATGTTTGTCTGCCTTCGATTTTCGAGCATTAAATCGCACATTAACCCCTAAGTTAGCATCCACTATAACAAGTCCCCTATACTTGAACCCTTCACTTAAATATAAAATACCGCAAATCTTTTGAATATCAAAGTAACAATTTTTATAATAAGTTTACTATGATATAAAGGATGAGTGATATGTTTCGGAATCTTGCTTTTATCAGTACGTTGACATTGTTTATTTTGTTTTTGGCGGCTTGTGATGCAGACAGTTCTTCTGTTGAAGTCAGTTTTTCAGACCCGGTGGATGAAGTGACATTCATGGACGAAAACGATGACGAGCTTGATGTCATCAATGAAGATGGCGTCTATGTGATTTCAGGAATAAGTGAAGGCGAACGCATTACTCCAGTGCATGAGTCATACGCTTTTTCACCGGAATTCATCATCGTTGAGACACCGGATACCTCCGTTTCGTTCGAGGTAATCGCTCCAGATGATGAAGATGGTTCACAGGACCAAGAAGACGAAGGTGAAGAGGATACGGATGAAGACCCTGTTGAAGACACAGACGACACGTTAGATGAGGATACTCCCACAGATGATGAAGACGAAGAGACCCAGCAGGAATCCGTGAATGTCAGTGACGCGGATGCTTTTGTTGCAGCCGTTCAGGATCAGACTGTGGAAACCATAATCCTAAGTGAATCAATTGAGAGTGACATCACGGTTGATCGAATGATTACCATTGATTTCAACCAACAAGCATTGATAGGTGATCTTGGTATTGAGAGTGATGAAGAAGGCACCCTAGAGCTTCTTGATGGAACACTTGACGGGACACTTGCCGTTGATGCGCCAAACGCCTCTGTTGAAAACCATCTTGATGTTGAGGGTGAAGTTCTTCTTATGGCTTTGGCTAGCAACAGTTATCAAGATTTTCAAGCGAATAACCGCGTCTTCATCGAAGGCGCAGCCATCAAAGCGACGTTCCACAACGGCGCTCAGGGCGTCTACATAAATGGTGACGACGTTTCAATCGAACTTGATGAGAACGCGACCATCAATATGATGAACATATCGAACGAAGCGCAGGCTATCACCGTTACCAACGCATCCAACATCGTTCATGCAATCGTGGAGAATGACACTGCCTTTTTCGATGGATTGCCTGGTACTTTGAGCGGTTCAACACTCCCGATGTTTGAAGGCAATGTCATTGAGGATTTTGAGAATCCCTTAGAAGAAACATTCCCTTCGGATGTGACGTTGGACGAAGTTGAAGCTTCTTTGCCAAATACGGTGTCCGTCATAACCTCTGAGGGAACTATGGATGTTGGAGTCGAATGGTTATTTGAAGGGATCACACTGGATGAGGACGCACAGGATGAACAACTGCTTTTCATACCGGGAACATTGCTTGATCTCGATGCCGACAATCTGATCAACGCAAACTTCTTGCAGCCTTTTGCCGAGATTGTCATTGAAGCGCCGGAAGCCGAGGATGTACCGCTTCTGAGCACAGTGCTTATTGATTCAACCATCGAGACATCACTGGATTCCGTCAGTACGCTTCAGGATATCGAAACCCTTCTGCCTGAAACGGTTGTGTCAACTTACAACGAACCCGTGAGTGGAAGTGTGAATGTGGATGTCGAATGGACGCTTGATGAGGGCTCTTTAGAGAATGAATCGTATGCTGAACAGACACTCGTCTATGAAGGAACCTTGACGAATATTCCACAAGGGTATTCAAACCCTGACGATCTCACTGTAAGTATTACGGTCATAATCGCTCCGCTTGATGAAGATGTGAGTGACGACCCGTTCTATATTGGCTCGAACCATCCCGAGGGGGTTGAAATCGACTATGAAATCGATGATTTCTCAGTTGACCAATGGGTCTCCGTCAGCATCACCGTGGACCAGGAATACGTCTTCTCACACTATGAGGATTACTACACGGGTGAGACCTTTGAACCATTCAGCGGCCCGCAAAGCCTCGAGTTCTCCGAATTCTATGAAAGCGGTGAGACCTTCCATATCAAGGCTGTCTTGACGCCCGTTGAAAGACCAGACATCAACACCCTCTACGGCGGCGGTTCGGGTACTGAGGAGGATCCCTTCCTCATAGGCGACACCACCCACCTTTCCAATATGCGCTACTACCTTGATCACGGGTATCATTTCCAGCTAAGTAACGACATTGTCTTTGAAGAAGATGAGACGTTCAACCCCATGCGGAGCCAAAATGACTATCCCTTCGATGGTGTCCTCGATGGAGGTGGCCATGTGATCGACGGCTACACGGTCGGTGACGTGGACTGCTGTTTTGACTATACGGGGGATGATGACCTTTATGCTTTCATAAGGGATAACGACGGCGTCATCAAAAACATCGGCTTCACCAATGTGCAAGTGGGCTTCGAGGATACCGGGGTTTCAAGTGGTGTCCTTGTCCATACGAACCATGGCACCATCCGGGATGTTTCGATCGATGGGGAGATTACGGCCCACCAGGCTTCATCCTTTGCCAACAGGAATTTCGGAACCATCCAGGATGTCAGCGCCGATGTCATCATGCATGAACCCAGTGCGGGGTTGGTCACAACCAACTATGGAACCCTGAGAGACGCTTCAATTGACGGCACATTCCATTACACCCGTAGCTTCAGTACAGGCGCCGCCGGAGTGGTCAAGACTAACAGGACAGACAATCCGCCCGAGGACGAGGAACCCTACCCCGGACTGATCTCGAATGTCCAAGGTGACCTGACTGTGCGCTACGACTTTGACAAGACTGAATCCTTTGATTTCGGCGGCTTTGTCCACTCATCCCTATCCGGAACCCTGATCGAGGACAGTTCGCTAAACATAAACGTAATCAATGACGGGGACCATGATGCCGAATTGATTGCCGGGTTCATCCTCGAGAACTGGAGCAGCCTCGACAATGTCAATGCCACCGGAAGCATAGAGGGCAGCCGGCACCTGAGTGGGTTCGCCTACTTGAACAAAGCGAACGCCACCATGACACATATCACATCCGCTGTGGACGTCTATGCCTCCGAAAGCCACGCCGCAGGATTCCTCTACTCGAATCAAGATAGTTTCAGCAGCGTAGGGTTCATCAGCGATTCAGTCACCTCGGGGAATGTCTATACCGATGGGTTCCCCCGCTCATCCTTCATTCTTAACAATGATGGAACCACTGAGGAAACGACTGAGAATGTTACAAGAAATGGCGACGTATATGATTATCCCGAATGATGAATCCATTTAAATAGAAATGATGAATGTATTATAAAAATACCAAAAACCTGTTTCCGGTTTTTAATCGGAAACAGGTTTTTTCTTGTATATTTCATATTCTTAGACACGATGTCTGTAAGGGCAATTGTTCAAAGTCGAGATATTTCGTTTAACCTGACTATCTTTTATCATATAAAAACCGCACCCAGTACATTCGCTAATGAATGTTTGGGGGCGGCTCAAAAGTAATCATTTTAGAGAAACTTGTATTCTTTAAGTTTTTTGTACCATAAAAAGTAAAATTTATGGGCTAACTCAATTCTTCCGCTTTCTTTTCGAAGGCGTCGAGTTCACTTTTGGTGTATAGTTTTTCTGAAATCAATGCCGCAACGATGAATACGGCAAGCATTATCACGTTGATGAGCATGGCGAATGAGAACCCGAGCTGTGTGACCTGGAAGAACACGATGGGCAGCTTGAGAGAACTCCATACCATCAGGAAGAACAGCACGTTTGAATACCGTGCGCCCTTTTTGAGCATCACCATCGCAAGCGGGAATGCGGCGATGGTGGGCCCGGCTGAAAATGCACCGAGGAAAAAGGCGAGCGCCATGCCTTTTAGTCCTGATGACTGCCCCATGAGTCTGATGACTGTCTCACGGTCGACCCATACATCGAATAGACCGATAAGCAGGAAAATCGGCGGGACAATGAGAAGCATGTCGAGCAATTGATTTCCAGTATTTTCAAGCGCGGTATAAGTGAGGGTGACATCCACAAACGTCATGACAGCGAGCAGGACAAGGCTGATGGCCAGGAACTTGTTGTTTCTAATGAATTTTATCATCCGTAAATCACCGCCACGACTCCGACAACGATGATGGCACCGATGAAACTTACACTGTTTCTGATAATGGCGGATTTTTTGGAAAAGAACTTGGTCTCAGCGGCGAAATAGACAATGCCCACACTCATGAGCGTAACCAAAAAGCCTGCGACTTGTGGGTAAGCGCCACCACTTTCAAGCAGTTCTTTTCCAAGTGGAAAGGCCACAAACGGTGGCATGAACGTAATGCTTCCCACACTGAGTCCAAGGATTACACCGATAAAGCCGCTTTCTTCTCCAAGTAATGAGGAAATAAACTGAGGCGTGACCACCGCTAGCAAAATCCCCACAAATAAAAACAGGGGAACAAGCACAGGCATCAGTTTGATAAAACTTCGCGCCCCTTTTTTGAACCCTTTTTTGGTCTTTTCAATATCTATGATGGCGGATACGATTGTGAGGCCAATCGCTATGCCGTATATAATCATTGCGTCTAATGACATGTTCTCAACTCCTTCTACGCAATTTTAATGGTTTCCATACGTACAGTCAAAATTTATGCATTAAAAAAGCCCAGCGTGTGGGCTTCCTTATTTATTCCAGATGTGCGGTATCATTCAATGCCTTGATTTTGAACCGGTTTTTGTCTTTACTGTATTTGAGCACGGTAATCGAGGTGTTGTATACGTCGAAAGCATTTCTTTTCTCGTGAGGAAGGTCCAGGATATGTCCGACAATGGATTTGATGATGCCTCCGTGGGTGACGATGGCGACGTGGTCGTAGTTGGACGTGCTCACGATTCTATTCAATATGTCCATCGCTCTTCTTTCAAGCATCTGATAACTCTCTCCACCTGGTACGGCCGTGGTGTAGATGTCGTCGTTGTCTCTCCTTTGTTGAATGAAATCGCCGTATTCGCTTTTTACCTGGTCACGGGTCTTGCCTTGCCATTCCCCAAGCGAAATCTCTTGCAGGTCTCGTTCGATGAAAAGGTCCAAATCGTGATACTGATTGATGGCACGCGCGGTTTCAAGCGCCCGTTCCAGGTCACTCGAATAAAGGGCCTTGATGGGATAGCCCTTGAAGCGCCAAGCGATGATTTTGGCCTGTTCCTTGCCTGATTCGTTCAAAGGGACGTTGGAATTTCCCTGATAGATCTTTTTGACATTGGCATCGGTCTGACCGTGTCTGATGAGGTATAGATA
>JBNJEC010000069.1:0-5691 GCA_051745505.1 Bacillota bacterium | reverse complement strand
GCGTTGCGCATGGCGTTGTAAGTGCCGCTAAGGCCTGAAGAGACGGTGACGAAAAACGCTTTTTCATAGCCTTTTTCTTCAAGATCACTAAGTAGGGAGAAGAAGTCCTCGGTACTTGGAAGGCTCGTGGACACTTTTTGCGTATCGAGTTTCGCATAGACTTCCTCGCTGGTAATGTCCACCTGATCGCGGTAGCTTTCGCCATCGATCATGATGAGCAAGGGCAGGGTGTATAAATCGGGGTGTATTTCCAATGTTTTTTTGTCGAGATTTGATGCTGAATCGGTAATGACTGCAGTTTTCATTTTTATTACTCCTTTTTACTTCAAATTACTTCTAACAGGGTATATGTAGCGTATCATACATTACTACGCGTGTCAAAGTAATTACTTTGTTTTTACAGCAGCAAACTTGTTTTTTTAGGCGTCTTGCCATGTTAGAATAATAGGTGTGATACTTAGAGAATCAAAACAGTGAAAGAGGGATTTATATGATTATCAAACCATCCATTCGCTCAAACGTATTTACCAACGCCCATCCAAAAGGCAGCAAAGCCTATGTACAGTCACTCATAAGCCAAACAAAGGCCTTTGACGCCTTTGAAGGCCCGAAGAACGTCCTAATCATTGGTGGGTCTTCAGGGTATGGGCTCGCTTCACGCGTGGCACTTGCCTTCGGAGCCAAGGCCAATACCGTCAACGTCTCATTTGAAAAACCCCCAAAAAACAACAAGACAGGCAGCGCGGGCTGGTGGAACAATATCCATTTCCAGACACTCGCAAAACCACTGGGCACCCTTCACAAGGACTTTGTGATGGACGCTTTCTCAAAAGAGACCAAACAAGAAGTAGCGGATTACATCAAGGAACACCTTGGTTCCGTTGATCTCGTCATCTATTCGCTTGCGGCCGGCGCAAGACCTGATGAAGACGGCAATCTTGTTAAATCGAAGATTTTGCCAATCGGTACATCTGAAAAAGGGAAAACAATCGACGTCGCCAAGGGTGAAGTCAAAACCCTTGAATTGAAGCCGGCAGACGAACAGGCCATAAAAGACACTGTCTATGTCATGGGCGGAGAGGACTGGCAGGAATGGATTGAGCATCTCCATGAAAAGGAAGCGCTCAGTCAAAATGCCAAGACCATCTCCTATACCTACATCGGCAGCGAAGTCACCTATCCCATCTACCGCGGAGGAACCCTTGGAAAGGCCAAAGAGGATCTCGAAAAACGCGCCGAGACAATCGATAAACTGCTGAGGGATACGCTTGAGGGCGAAGCACTCATTTCATCGTCCAAGGCAGTCGTCACCAAGGCCAGCGTATTCATCCCTCAAATGCCTCTGTATGTGTCTTGTCTCTTTGACGTGATGAAGACGCACAATGTTCACGAAACGATACTCGAGCACAAATACAGGCTCTTTCAGGACATGGTATACGGAGACAAGCGTCAGACCGATCCAAAAGGCAGACTCAGGATGGACGCTTTGGAGCTCAATGAAAACATCCAGCGTGAAACCATCAATCTTATGACTTCGCTCAGCGATGAAGCCATCATGGATCTAAAGGGCACGAAAGACTTCTACACCACGTTTTACAACATACACGGTTTCAAACTCGATTCCGTCGACTATGATGAAGACATCGACTTGAACGCTTACCAACAGATGAAACCTGAATAACAGGAGGGACGCACATGAAAACAGTGAGACTCTATTTGTACGGCATGGTTCAAGGCGTGGGCATGCGCTTTACCATTACGCAAATCGCCAAAAAGGTTGGCGTAAAGGGGTTTGTGAAGAACTTAAGTGACGGTTCTGTGGAAATCGTTGCCCAAGGCGAAGCGCACAAGGTCGATGATTTCATCAAGCGCGCCAAAAACGCACGTACCGGCAACATCACCGAGACGAGTCTTGAAACCCTTGATACTGACAAGACGTTCAATGGATTCAACGTTCAATTCTAATCATCCATAAAAAAAGCCTGCGGGCCTTTCAAAGGGCGCGCAGACTTTTTTGTGATTAAGCGAAAATCGTGGGTTTACCACGCAGTACAATGGTGAGGATGTCGAGGATCCAAAAGATTGCCCAACCAATCGCAATCCAGACAACGCCGGCAATGATGAGTGTTAAATCACCTTTACTAAGGCCTTTGGCGATACGATAAATTCCCCATAAGAAGTCAAGTCCGGGTAATGCGAAAATAAACTTTATAATGACCGGAAGTCCGTCGAAGAATTTTACTATATCTTTCATAACAGTTACCTCCTTATCTCTAGTTTCATTATGCACCACTTCAGCGAAATTTCAAAATCATATCCCTTTAAATTGTAAGGCATTGTCAATGGGCTGTGTTATAATAAATTTTAAAGGGCAGGTGAGATACATGGCAGATACCATCCAATTCAAAGGGTTCGATAAATCGGACCTTAAAGCGTTTGAACAATCCCTTGAAAAGTTTTGGAGTTACGAAGAATATACAGACAACGAGGTCATAAGAAAAGCCTTTGTCAAAACCGATGTATACATGGCTTTGTACGAAAGCGACTACAAGGAAACCGTTTATGTCAACGGCGAATTCGCAGGCATTGCCCTGGGACGCATCAATGCTTTCAAGGCCGCGATTCTAAACATCGGAAATTACTTCAATTTCATGCGTTACGCCCTCAAGCTCAAGTTCCATTCAAAAGAAGCGAGAAAAATACTCAAGAACTTCAAGAACATGTACAAAGAGTACAAGAAACTGCTCAAAGAGAAGAAAAAGCACCTTAAAAGCGAATTGATTCTTTTTCTGGTTGATTCAGAGTTTCACAGAAGAGGCCTGGGAAAAGCGTTGATTACACGGTTTGAAGAGACACTGATAAATAAAAAGAAAACCCATTATTATCTTTTTACCGATACCACATGCGTGTTTGGTTTTTATGACGCAAATGGGTTTCAAAAGGAAAACGAGAGAACCATGACAGAACCCCTTAAAGACGGATCCAGAGAACTGACCATTATGCTTTACTCAAAAACCTTGAAAGGAGGGGACTAGTATGTGTGGACGCTTCTCTCTCGCAGTGGACAAGGAAACGTTTGAAACCACGATGCAAAGAGAATTCCATTTGGATGTCGAGTATGAATCCTTCAATCTTCCGAGGTACAACATTGCCCCTTCACAGGACATCCTCGCCCTCATTCATGACGGCAAGAAGTACAGATTAGGTACTCTGAAATGGGGCTTCAAGCCAGCGTTTATCAAGGACCCAAGTTTCAACGTCATCAACGCGAGAAGCGAATCGGTGGCGCAAAAGCCGCTTTTCAAGACGTCGCTCAAATCAAAGCGCTGTCTGATCCTGGCCGACGGCTTTTACGAATGGCTGCACAAGGATAACAGTAAAACCCCCATGCGCTTTACCCACCAGCAAAAAGAGCTCTTCACCATGGCAGGCATTTACACGGAATCCGAAACCGAAGAAGGCGAGCCCTACTACTCAGTCGCCATACTCACGCAGGAAGCCAATGAAGACATGACCATGGTCCACGACAGAATGCCCGTTGTACTGAGTGAAAGTGAACGGCTTGCATGGGCCCATCCCAAAAACAATGAAGATCTTTCCACGCTCAGTGAAGTGCTAAAGCAAAAAGAAACGGGGCTTTTAACACATTATCCCGTATCTTCAATCGTAAACAACCCCAGAAACGACACACAGAAGTGTCTCACTCCCACAAACAGAAGTTAGGTGATACCTGATGGAAACACTTGCGTTTACTCTAAGAGCCATAGGCCCTTTGCTCCTTCTAGGGGCCATAGGGTACTTTCTAAGAAAAAGCCGTATTCTTGATGATGCCTTCATAGACAGACTCAATACCTTTGTCTTCAGCGTGGCCTTGCCCGCACTCATATTCACCACCATCGCATCGATTGACTCTTTTGAAAACCTCAAATGGGACGTCGTGCTTTTTACTGTTGGTGTGATCATCCTCATTGCTTTGCTGGCCTACTTCGTCATCCCCCTTTTCAATCTCAAATGGCCGCATGGCGCTGTCTTGCACCAAGGCATCCACAGAGGCAATTTCGTATTCATAGGCATTCCACTCGCGATGCGACTGGGCGGGCAAAGCGCCCTTGAAGTCCTTGTCGTATTCAACGCCTTTTTAATCCCCCTTACCAACGCCATCGCGCTTTTCATGTTCGACCACTGGTCAGAGGACACTGACAAAGAAGCGATGACCGTAAAATCCATCCTCAATTCCACAATCATCAACCCCATCATGATTTCAACGCTTTTAGGGCTTCTCATGCATTTTGTGCTCATATCGTTTGATTCAACGTTTTCAGATCTTGGTGTTATCGCAGAAACCCTTGAGATGATTGCAAGTACGGCGACCCCACTCGCCCTTATTGCGATTGGTGGTCAGTTTTACTTCAAACGGATGACCAACTTCAAAAAACCACTGGTATTCGCCGTGGTTGGAAGAATGGTCACTGTTCCTGTTCTCGCGTTTTCGCTTGTTTACGCACTTCATACCATCATCGATTTCTCCGGTACATGGTCTTCACTCATTGCCATATTCGCATCGCCCGTAGCCATCGCGAGCGTGGCCGTATCGAAGGGGATGAATCACGACAGCGAAGTTGCATCACACATCGTTGTACTCACCACGCTCGTCTCTGCAGTCACACTGCTCACCATCATCACGCTATTTAGATTCTACGGCTTGTTATAAAGGAGGTCTCTCATGAACCGAATCACCCATGCCATCATAAAAATGCTCATTGCGAGCCTGGCCTCTACAGGCATTGCGCTCCTTTTCAATGTCGAAAGCGCCATTACCGCAGGAATCCTTGCGATTCTTTCAATCAAACTCACCAAGACCGATTCGATTGATCTCGCACTTAGACGGTTCACAGACGCTTTGCTTGCGCTTTTAATAGCAACATTGCTGTTTGTCCTTATCGGGTATTCCATGCCTGTGTTTTTCCTTTTTACAGTCATCTTCATTGTTCTTTCTTACGTTCTCAAACTGGAAGAAGGCGTTGTACCGAGTCTCGTGCTCGCAAACATTCTCCTTCAGCATGGGGGCTTTGACACCGGTGTGCTCATAAATACCTTTGCCCTCATTGCCATTGCGATTTCAGTCGCGCTACTGCTCAATGTTTTTTATCCCGTCAACTCACACAAGGAACTAAGACAGTTCACCAGGGACATTGACGCCCTCATCAAAGAAGACATCAGTCTTCTTGAAAAGAGTCTCAGAGACGAAGCGTCTTACATAAGAGACCACGAACCGCTCAATAAAAGGTTGAAAAGAATCCTTGATGAGGCCACCCAGGCAAATAAGGACATTCTCTTTGACAACGACGAAGGCTACATTGATTATCTCAGGATGCGGCGTGCACAGATGAAACGTCTCAGTCAATCGCACGAACTCATATTGAGACTTGATTGTCACCACAAGCACGCGCTTACCATCGCCAATTATCTGAAGGGCCTCAACAGTGATATCGGATATGCCAACAAGGCAGAAGACCAACTCAAGGAACTGCGCAGCATGCTCAGGGATTTCAGAGAAAACTCGAGCCTTCCAAAAAGCAGAAGTGAATTCGAAACAAGGGCCGTCCTCTATCAGATCCTCTATGAACTCGAAGCGTTCCTCAAAGACAAAATCGTATTTCACGAAAGCCATCCGGATTTCTCGAAATCCTT
>JBNJEC010000068.1:0-5807 GCA_051745505.1 Bacillota bacterium | reverse complement strand
GATGCCTGCGTTTTTGATATTTGAAAGCGTGAAATCAATCAGACGGTATTTTCCTGCGAAAGGAAGTGCCCCTGGGGTTCTGTGGAGCGTGAGTTTGTCAAATGCGTCGCGGTGCGAGGCATCAATGACGACCAGCATGTCAATCATTGCCTTCACCTCCAAGGGCCCAGAGCGTCTCGTTGTCAATGACGGTGACTTCGTCAAATACGAGTTCCGTGTTGGGCAGGATGATGGTATCTTCAAGCACGATTGCGTTCTTGATGCGGGAGTTTTCCCCGACGACCGCATTTGAAAATATGAGCGAATCTTCAATGTGCGCATCATCTTTGATGGCCGCACCATTGGATAGAATCGAGTGTTTCACCGTGCCGCTTACGAGGCATCCATCGGAGATGAGGCTGTTGTGGATGAGGTCATGGCGCATGACGTGATGGGGTGGCATGTCGCTTGAACGGGTGAAAAGCGGCAGGTGTTTGTAGTCGTTGAGTTTCAGATATTCGGGATGATCAAGCAGTTCCATGTTCGTCTTGTAGAGGTTCTCAATGGTTCCCACATCCCTGAAATACCCTTTGAAGTGATAACTTCTCACATCGTAGCTTTCCTTCAACGCTTTTGGGATGACGTCTTTTCCGAAATCGAATTCTTCCTGATCGGCGTCGTTGAGAATCCTTTTGAGACATTTTCGGTTGAAGACATAGACACCCATCGACGCATAAGCGCCATCATTGGGCGATGAGGGTTTTTCTTCAAAATCCGTGACCTTGTTTTCACTGTCAACGTTCACAACGCCGTAGCGGGTTAGTGAATCGTTTGGCGTGAAGACGCCAATTGTCATCTGTGCGCCGCTTTTCTCATGGGCATCAATGAGCTTGTTGTAGTCCATCTTGTAGATGTGGTCTCCCGATAAAATCAGCACGTAATCGGGGTTATAGTGATCAATGAAGTACTGATGCTGTCTTACGGCGTGTGCCGTGCCTTTTTGCCATTGATCGCCTTCATATGAGGTATAGGGCGTAAGGAAATGGATGCCGCCATCAGGGATGTCCAGATCCCACGTGGCACCATGTTGGATGTAGTTCATGAGGCTGTAGGGTTCATATTGTGTCACGACGCCTACGGTTGTAAGGTGGGCGTTTGTGAGGTTTGAAAGCACGAAATCGACAAGTTTGTATTTGCCGCCGAAACTGACGGCCGGTTTCGCCTTTCTTTTCGTGATGGGATGCAGGCGGGTGCCTCTTCCACCCACAAGCACCATCGCAAGGGCTCTAGTTTTCATTGGCGGCCTCCCATTTCAAAATGGTTACCGACAAGGGAGAGAGTTCCATGCAAATGGATTGAGAGAACCCATGCATTCGAATGTTCTCAGTCTCAAGGGGAAGGCCATTGTAGATGTCAGATCCCCCGTAAGTCGCGTAATCACTGTTGATGAGTTCGTTGTAGTAGCCTTTGCCAGGCACCCCGATTCTGAAGTCATGATGGACCTGCGGTGTCAGATTGAGCACGACGATGACGTGGTCTGACTTGTTGGCCGCAAAGCGTGCAAAACTGAAGATGGAATAATCCTTGTTGTCGGCGTCAATCCATTTGAAGCCCTCAGGTTTGTGATCCATCTCATGCAGGGCGGGTTCACTGATCGTAAGCTTGTTCATTGCACGGTTGAATCTGAGCGCGGAATCGTGCATCGGATATTGAAGCAGGTGCCAGTCAAGCTCCGTGTAGTCTTTCCATTCGTGCATCTGGGCGAATTCTCCGCCCATGAACATCAGGGGTTTGCCCGGATGCGTGTGGAGATAGCCGATAAGGGCGCGGTAGTTCGCGAACTTCTGCCAGTAGTCGCCTGGCATCTTGTCGACCAGGGATTTTTTCCCGTGTACGACTTCGTCATGGGAAAACGGCAGGATGTAGTTTTCACTGAAGGCGTACATCAGAGAAAACGTCATGTAGTCGTGGTGGTATTTTCTGTGAATGGGATCGAGCTCGAAGTATTTGAGGGTGTCGTTCATCCATCCCATGTTCCATTTGTAGTTGAAACCGACCCCACCGTGTTCAAGCGGATGGGTGACTTTCGGATACGCACTGGAATCCTCCGCGATCAAAAGGCCGTGAGGATGGTGGGCGAAAAGTGTCTTGCTGAGCTTTTTGAGAAACGAGAGTCCGCCTTCGCTTTCACCTTGTGTGGGGTCACCGTGGTAATAGAAGATGTTCGAGACGGCATCGACTCTGAAACCGTCTATGTGAAATTCACGCATGAAATAAAGGGCTGATGAAATGAGAAAGCTCTGGGTAACGCCTTTGCCAAGATCGAGATTGGCCGTGCCCCAGCCGACGTTTTCGCGCATGGAATCATCTTCGTATTCATAAAGAGGGGATCCGTCAAACATGTGAAGGCCGTGTGCGTCCTTGCAGATGTGAGAGGGCACCCAGTCAAGAATCACACGGACGCCGTTTTGATGGCACTGATCGACAAAGTACTTGAAATCACCGATGCTTCCGTATCTTGAAGTCACACCGTAAAAGCCGGTGGCCTGATACCCCCAAGAGCCGTCAAAGGGGTGTTCGATGACCGGCATGAGTTCCACATGGGTATAGTGGTTGTCATTGAGGTAGGGAATCAGGTGGTCAACGAGTTCACTGTAGGTATGAAACGAGCCGTCCGGTTTTTGCATCCAGGTCCCGAGGTGAAGCTCATAGATGTTCATGGGGGCATTGTAAGGAGGGGTATGTTTCCTTTTTTCCATGAACGTCTTATCGCTCCAGGTGTAAACATCCCGATCAACCACAATCGAATTCGTATCAGGACGCATCGCGTGGTAAAAACCGTAAGGATCACTTTTGTAAAGCCACTCGCCCGAGGCGGACTCTATGATGAACTTATAAGGCATGTCCTTCAGGTTTTTTGGAATCGTGAGGCTCCAAACACCCGCTTCGTCAATGCGTTTCAACGTATGGGTGTTCGGGTTGTAGTCGTTGAAACTGCCGATGACGTGAACACTTTTCGCATTCGGTGCATACAAGGTAAAACGCGTAGCGGTGATGGTTCCTTTTTCCTTGATGAGATGCGCTCCGAAATAATCATAGGCATTGGTGAGTTCGCCATTGTGAAAGTAATACATGGTATCCGCTGGAAATTTTTCCATGACAATCCCTCATTTCAGTCGTGCTTTGATGGTCTCGTAATCGAAACCTTCTCGCATTAGTTTTTGTATCAGTTTGCCTTTGCTTTTGAAATCGTTCAGATCATATTTGTCCTTGATGGTATCAATGCGTTTATCAAGGAGGGCTTCTTCAGTTTCTTCACTTTGCACACTTGAAAGAAAACGTTCTATAATTGGGCGGGCCATGTCGAGGTCATACCCGTTGTTGATGCACTGCCTGAGAAGCTTTTCCATGATTTTTCTTTTCGGATAACGACTGTAGCGATCGAATGTTTTATCAACGAATCGTTTGAGCCTCGCTTCGATATCCGAGTCCTTGTAAACACTCAGATGCATATCCACGTCACTTTCCTCAAAGTGCTCGCGCAGAGCCTTGTCCTTGATGGCCCCCGGGCCTTTGAGTGAAAACTCCCACATGTCATCCACAAGTCTTTTAAGCGCCTTGTCTTCATCGAGATAGCCGACATCTTCCAAAAAGGACAGGGTATCTTCCACGGTTTCCTTTTCACCGTGAGGCGCGAGTTTTTTGCGGAGGCCTTCTTTGGAAAAATCCTTCTTTGCGATGTGGTTCAGGGCTTTTTCACCCAGAAGCGCGGAAGCGTTTTCTTTCTTCAGTGTTTTCACAGTGTTTTCAGTGAGCGTTTTCTTACCAAAAAGATGGTGACGCACCAGGATGTCCTGGTGCACCTTCAGAGTTTCTTTTGTGCCATCTTCGTTTTCCATGGTGAGTTCATAAAGTTTCCCCGACGCCTTCAGTTTCTTGATCTCAATCATTGATGAAATAATCAAGGGCGGCCTGATACTGGGTATCGTTGGCCTTGTTGGTGCGGTATTCGTAGAAGTATTCAGACAGCTCGCTTGCCGTGGCCGCGTCGATGACCCCGGTAATCTCAAGTCCGTTTTCACTTTGATAGTCCTGAACGGCGCTTTCGGTTTCACTGTCGAAGTATCCATCGCTTCTGATATCATAATCCATAGTATTGAGAATGCGCTGTGCATTTTCAATGCGCGGAGAGACGGTGTCGTATTCAAGGGTTTCGCCTTCGCTCAGATAGACATTGTAGCCTTTGAACAAAGGGTTCTGCTCTACACGGATGGTAGGGCTTATAGCATCGATGTCTCCAACGTCAGGATCCACCCAGTTGCCCTCAGGCGTGAGCCAGCGGCCTCTTGAAATGTGCAATTCGTCTTCACTGTAAGGTTCCAAGTCCTGTGACGACTGCATGGTGCCTTTGCCAAACGTGTCGATACCGAGTACATCGTATCCACCTTTTTCTTTCATGGCTGCCGCAAAGACTTCCGAAGCACTCGCTGAGAAGTCATTGACAACCGTCAATACGGGGTAGTCTTTTGTATCGGTTCCGGTCGCTTCATAGGGTTGTTCAACCCATTCTCCTTCAATTCTTTGCTCAATGGTGAACATGGGAAGATCGCCTTCTGCGAGGAAGAGGTTGAGCATTTTGTCAACGGTGTTGAGATAGCCTCCACCGTTGTCCCTGAGATCGACTATCAGTCCGTCAATACCCTGGTTTTCGAAATCTTCCACGGCATTTTTGAAGTTATTGAAGGTCTCGCCTCCGAAACTGTTCACTTCAATCACGCCGATGGTTTCACCCTCATGCGTGACGAGATTGGAAACCACTGTGGGGTTTTCAATTTCCTCGCGGTCCATTTCAAAGGTGATGGTCTCCTGCACGCCAACTCTTGATACGCCGATTTCCACGGTCGTACCCACTTCTCCTTGAACATCCGCAACCGTTTCATAATAGCTTTTGTCTTCATAGGATTCACCGTCGATGTGCGTGATGGCGTCCCCAGGTTGAAGTCCGGCTTCCTGAGCGGGAGAATCCGCCCAGACCTTGCGGATGATGACAGTACCGTCCACGTTTTCAACACTGACGCCGATCCCGACAAACGATTCTGAGAGTCCGTCGTGAAACTGTTCATACTCTTCCCGTGAAAAGTACTGAGAATATGGATCCTCAAGAGAATCAAACATGCCTTCGATGGCCCCTTGGTAGAGATCATCTCGGCTTGGGTCCTTGTAGTGACTTTCTTCAAGGGCCTGCATGGCCTCTTCGAAAATGGCTTCCTTGTCGCTTTCTTCACCGTTTCCTGAGAAAGCGGGCGTGTTGCATGCGGCCAGTGCGAAGACACTGACAACTATGAGTGCAAGCGTTAAAATGCGTTTCTTCATGATAATCAATCCTCCAGTCGTTTGGAAAAATCGCCCTGAATCTCTGTTGCGGGGCTAGCAAAAACAAACGCTTCTGGGTCCTCTTTTGCAATGATGTTCTTGATTGTATAGTATTCGTCTCTTGTGATAATCGTCAAGAGCATAATCTTTTCACTTTCAAGGTAGCCCCCTTCGATGGGGACCAAACTGACACCACGGTCAATCTTTTCATAGACGAGGCGCTTGATGCGTCTTGGGTGATCTGTGATGATGTGGACGGCCTTGAGCGTGTTTGTGCCTGCAACAACAAAATCCGCAACTTTGCCTGCGATCACCGTCGTAAGGACGGCATAAAGCCCAAGCGAGAGACCACTATCGGCATAAAAGGCAAGAACACCTGAGACGATGATGAGACCATCAACCAGGTAAATTGACATGCTAAGGGGCAAATCCAAATATCTGTGCAAGATCTTGAT
>JBNJEC010000067.1:0-5860 GCA_051745505.1 Bacillota bacterium | reverse complement strand
CGACTACGTAGGAGACATGCTCTCAGGGGTCCTTGTCGTGGGGGTGGCATTTCCTGCCCTTTCCACCATGAACAAGCTCCTCAGGGATTACTACACCTCAATTGGACTAAGCGGATTCGACTACGCTTATACCTACCCCGGCATGAACAAGGTCATCCAGGCGGTCGGTCGCGTAATCAGACGCGATGAAGACCGCGGCATCGCGATTCTTCTTGACAGCCGCTACGACCAGGAGAAATACAAAAGACTCATGCCAACCCACTGGCGGCCCATCACTGTGCTTGAAGAACATTTCATTCAGACTTTCATCAAAGGCTTTTGGAACAAGCACTGAGTGTCTGTTGGCTTTGTTGGCACATAATGCAAAAGTCTCTCACCCGCCTTTGGATGCCAGGCATGGGAAACCATCAAAAACATGGACCTCTCTTGAGAAGGGTCCATTTTTTTTGACAAAAGTTTGTAGTGGATGTGTTTTAAGGGTATAATTAAGTATGTCGGTGTTATGGAGGCGCCTATGAACAACATTACGTTTGTGGACATTTTGAACAATGCCATCCTACTTTTGGCGATGAGCATTCTTTATTCGTTCATTCCATTTGAGAAAACAAAAAACAAAACACTTTTCGAACTGCTCGTGGGCAGCATGCTTGCACTTGTCATGGTGGGCATCATGTTCACGACCATTACCCTGAACAGCGACCTCGGCGTAGTTATTGACACGCGAACCATCCTCATCAGCATCTCCACGTTTTTCTTCGGACTCATTCCCGGACTCATGGTCACTGGAACCGCCGCTGTCATAAGGCTTTTCATTGGTGGACAGGGCGTTTTCACAGGCATACTGACAGCTGTTTCGGCGTTCGTGATTGGCTATTTGTTCAGATATTTCTTCTACATTCGATGCAAAGACAGGAAAGTGCGCCGTATTTTCCTGCTTTATGCGCTCGGTCTTGCGACTCATGTCATTGTGCTCATATTGTTTTTGACTTTGCCAAGCAGCATCAGATTCGACATCATTCGTGAATCCGCTGTAATTGTGCTCGTGTTTTTCCCTTTAATCGGCACTTTGTACGGATGGCTCATATTCAGACGCCATGACACCATCAGAAGACAAAAAAACGATTTGGACTACCACAAGCGTTTCAAAAGAGCCATTGAAGAAGCGCCCATTCCAATCATGATTCATGAAGACAATGGCAACGTCATCCTTTTGAGCAAGAGTTTTTTGGAAAAAACCAAGTATCAAAAAGAAGAAATCGACACGCTTGACAAATGGATTCACAATGCCTATCCCGACCAGGATTTTGAAAGCGTCAAGCGTTCCATCGTATCGGTTTTCGATGTGGATGAACCTTCTCACGAAGGCGAATTCACATTGAAGACAAAAGATGATAATACGCTTATTTGGGATTTCTACAGCTCAAACATAGGAAGTTTCACAGAAGCCAACAAAGCCGTGCTCTCAATCGCAAATGACGTAACAAGAAGAAAACAACTTGAAAGCGAACTTTATCTTCAAAAAGAGCGCGCAGAAGCAACCCTTCTCGCCATTGGAGACGGCGTCATCTCGACGGACCAATTCGGAATCGTGACAGCGTTCAACAACGTCGCTGAAACCCTGACCGGTTTCAAACGCGAAGAAAGCCTTGGCAAACCTTTCAATGATGTCTTCAACATCGTCAACGCAGACAGCAAATCCAAACTTCAAAGTCCCGTCGATACGGTACTTGAAACAGGAAAACCAACCTCGCTTGAAGCGGGAACGCTTTTGCTTTCCAAAAACGGAGAGGAATATATCGTTCAGGACAGCGCATCACCGATTACCGACAAGTATGGAAAGGTGACAGGGGTCGTCCTGGTCTTTCGCGATGTCACCGATCAGTTGAAAAAACAAAGAGAAGTCGAATATTTGAGCCTTCATGATTACCTTACAGGTTTATACAACAGACGCTTTTTCGCAGAAGAACTCGCACGTCTTGACAAAGAAGAGTACTACCCGCTTGGTATTCTCATGATTGATTTGAACGGTCTCAAGATTCTAAATGATGCATACGGACACGATACGGGAGATGAAGCGCTTAAAAAAGTATCTGAAATCCTGCAGGCAGTTGTTGACAGCAAAGGCCCTGTCGCAAGGATTGGCGGCGATGAGTTCACTGTAGTGCTACCAAGAACCGATTATGACAATTTGGAATCAATCAAAACCAAAATCTACAAACAAGTTGAAAAGACCGTCCTCAAGAATGTCACCCTTTCTCTCGCGATAGGTTATGCCATGAAGACCAGTCCTGAGACTTCCATCGGAGAGGTCCTCAAGGAAAGCGAAGACATGATGTACAAACAAAAACTCACCCTGGGCGTAAGCGCCAGAAACCATACCATCCACGCCATATTGAAAACCCTGACGGACAAGTTCGAACAGGAGCGTGTCCATTCGATGAAAGTCGGAAGACTCTCAAAAGCCATCGGCATCCATTTAAGGTTGAGTGAAGATGAGCTCCGAGAACTCGAAATGTCTGGAACCTTTCATGATATCGGAAAGATTTCAATTCCTGATGCCATCATATACAAACCCGACAAACTCACAAAAGACGAGTACGAAATCATCAAGAAACACACTGAAACCGGCTATCAGATCTTAAGAGCCGCCGATGAATATTCGGATTTTGCCGAACACGCACTCTATCACCATGAACGCTATGACGGAAAGGGCTATCCCAGAGGCTTGAAAGGCGACAGGATTCCGCTCTTCGCGCGCATCATCTGTGTGGCGGACGCTTTTGAGGCCATGACCTCACAAAGACCCTACAAGAACGCAGTGAGCGCAAAAGAAGCGCTTCAGGAACTCAAAGACAACGCAGGCACCCAATTTGATCCGATGTTAGTGGAACTCTTTGAAAAACACGTATACACTGATACAATGACCATGAAAGACTTCACGGAGGTGACCTAGAATGAAACGAATACTCTTAGGAACGGCACTTGGCGCACTGCTTGGTGTGGTGTGCATACTCGGAGCGCTCATCAGAAGCGAAGAAACACTCAGTACCGTCTATCTCATTGCATTTTGGTACAACCGCGTCATTATCGGGATAGCCCTCGGCATTGCCTTGCCAGTCAAAACCCTGAAACACGCACTTGTAAGGGGCGGTCTCATAGGCCTAGCCATTTCATTCGCCTTTTATCTCACCACGGACTTCAATGATTTCGTTGGGTTCTTTGCGGGCATCGTCTATGGATTCATTATCGGCTATGTGCTTTATCTTTACGATAAAAAGACCGCTTGAATGTTATAAAAAAACGCCTGTAGAATTTTTTCTACAGGCGTTTTTTTTAATTGGCAATTTCTGTTTTCTCTGGATTCTTGAGTACTGAAGCCATCAGAAGTGCGATGAAACTCATGCCCATCATGATGAATATGGCCGCATTGTAGTCCCCGGTCACATCCTTGGAGACCCCAAAGGGTACGGGTCCGAGTGCGCTTCCGATGACCATGAAGATGGTTCCGGCCCCCCGGATGGAACCAAGGTGCTTGCGCCCGAAGAACGTGGGCCAGAGCGTATTCATCGATACGCTTTGAAGCGCAAAGGCCGTCCCATAAAAGAGAATGAAGCCCGTAGCGCTTATGAAGCCGGTTACGAAGAACGCGAGCCATGCCATGGAAATAAGAAAGCCGGTCTGTATGATCATGAAAATGATTCTAAAAGGCAGTCTGTCGACGACGCTCTTTGCGATCAAGGGCATGATGAATGCAGGCAGTGCGATCAAACCGATGATGATTGCGGCGCTTTCCTTGTCGACACTTCGCATTTCCATGATGGAGAAAAAATGAAACGTCACCCCGGTTGTGAACATGGGCGCAATCATGCTGATGAGTCCTGCAAGCCAAAAAGGCGCAGTCTTTATAGCTTCACTCAAAGAGAAACTTTCCGCTTCCATGCGCTCAAGTGCTTTTTGAGCCGCGGCTTCATCTTCATGATGTTCATTTTCCACGGTCATATCAATGTCTTCAGGCTTGTCAATGACGAAAATCCACGCGAGCGGCACGAAAATCACAAGCAGAAGAATCCCCCACATGCGCCATGCATTTTCCCAACCAAGGCTTTCAATCAGATAAAGGTTGAACCTTGGTACGAGCAAGGTTGCGAGAACTGCCCCAAGGTGCATGAGACTGAGCGCAAAGCCCCGTTTTTTGTCAAACCATTGAGGCACAAGGCTAGAAGGAATCAGTGTCATCGATCCCTGTCCGAAATATCTAAGCAGGAAGAACCCGACAAACATCATGCCGATGTTTGCGACGAAACTGTTGAAAAAGGTCGTGATCGCAAGCAGTATGCCGACTGTCACCATCATGACTCTCTGGCCGAACTTGTCGGTGAAACGCCCCATGAATACAATAAGCATTCCGCTTATGACCGTCGCCACCGAATACCCAGAAGATATAAGAGTGCTTGAGTAGTCAAATGTTTCACCATACGCATCGATAAACACGCTGATGGAATAAGTCTGTCCAGGCGCTGAGAAGAATACGCCAAGCGCACTGACGAGCACGATGACCCATCCGTAATATAATTTGTGATTCAGTTTGATTGCGGTATCTTTCATGGTCTACACTCCTTCACACGAATGCGATTATACCAAAAATATCACACAGTTTAAAGACAAATGAACGAGTTTGCACAAAAAAAACGCGTTCGCTGTCTTAAAGCGCACGCGCCTGGTTGGGCAATTCAATCAAGATTCATTTTTTGTTTAGAAAACGATTAGGGTTGTCATAGATGAAAACGAAATAGTACCCTGAAAGCAGAATGATGTGGCTGATCATGAGAAATGCGTAGCCTGTAAAGAACATGCTCGTGTAGTAATAAGTACCGATAAGGCCAGCGTCCCGCTGATATTCTCCGATGATTTCTTCATAAGGCAAGGTGATGGACACCACATCGTCGTAGGTGATGGTAAGGGTCTCGCTTGTCTGGTTGTTGACAAGAATCTCACTGACCAGTGCAAACTCGCCCCCTGTAGAAAGCAGGCGTTCGTCTTTGTCGTAAGTGACCACGTAATCCCCGCTTTCCAGGGTTTCAGGCGAAGGCTCCTTGATGCGCGCAATGCCGGTAGTGAGAGATTGATTCGTAGGCTGTTCAGGAAGAATCGCCTCGATGTATGAGTGTGAAAATATGGTATATTCGTACTCGTTATCAGTAAAATAAAGCGTCATTAAAACAGTATTGAAAATGACAAACACAAGCAGTATGTAAAAGGGTATCATGATTTTTTTCACGCCAAGCACCTCCTCGTTGTCAAGAAACGATGATATTCAAAGGCTGAAACAAAGCATGGGTTGAAGAACTCAAAGCACCGCTTCAATGGGCTAGGTTTTGTCTTGAGTCTTTTCATGGTTCTTGTCTCCTTTGAGAAGTACGACGATCGCACCGATAATCAGGGCATTGACCGCAAGTGCCGCAAGGCCGAAGGGGCTTTGCAAGAAGCGAATGACCACGCCGACATTCGGTACAGTAAACAGGTACGATCCCAATACGTCATCTTCTGTGACGACCCAGGGATCTGGGGAAATGTTGTCAGGGTCTTCATAGTGACGCCGGGTTCTTATTTCAATATCCCCAGAGGCATCTTCTTCAATCGAATAGATGTAGTGCGTGACGATGTTTTTCTCACCGTCGTTGTTGATGTCCGCATGAAAGGTGATGATGTCTCCCTCTTCAAGGGCGTCTGTATCGGGCCTGTTTACAATGACCACGTCATCGACGTTGATTTCCGGTTCCATACTCTGTGTAAGCACCACATATGGCTTGAATCCGTAAATCTTCACAGTCTGACTCGGGAAGAAGGCTTCAACCACTAT
>JBNJEC010000066.1:0-5957 GCA_051745505.1 Bacillota bacterium | reverse complement strand
TTGTCTTCAAGCATCTTGCCGTGTTTGCATTCGTCTTTTAGAACGTTGTTGGCGGCACCCGCAATGACGCTCGCACGTAGTTGTGGAATGGTTTCGTCATTGAGGACGGCACCGATTGCGTTTGGAGAGAAGACATCGCACTTTTTGCCGTATATTTCGTCAGGTTCGACATAAATCGCAAGGGGGAAGTGCTGCTTGAATTTCTTGATATTGTCTTCGTTGATGTCGGTGAAGTAGATGCGTCTCAAATCTTCTTTTTTGAGATACTGAGCCATCTCTTGCACAACGGATCCGACGCCTTGGAAGGCAATGGTAAGGTTGGTGAGATCATCTTGTTCGAGTTTGTGCTTGACGGCGGCTTTCATGCCGACGTAAACGCCTCTTGCAGTCAGGATTGTGGTGCTGCCTGCACCTTTTCTGAGTCCGCCTGATACGTAGTCGGTTTCTCTGTCCATGAACTCACAGTCTTTTAAGGTGATGTTCATGTCCTGACCGGTATAGACACGGCCTTGGAGGCTTTGGATATAGCGTCCGTAAGCACGAAAGAACTCTTCGCTTTTGACTTTTTTGGGATCCCCGATGATGACGGTTTTACACCCGCCGATATCAAGACCTGCGGCTGCGTTTTTGTAAGTCATGCCACGGGCAAGACGCGTAACGTCGTATAGGGCGTCTTCTTCGCAGGCGTAGTTGTAAAGCCTCGTACCCCCACAAGATGGCCCTAGACGGGTATCGTGAATACAGGTAATGCCTTTGAGTCCGGTTTCTCTGTTGTGAAAATAGATGACCTGTTCAAAGCCGTCGTTGCTGTAGGTGAAGATGTCATTGGATTTTTCCTGGTTCTCTTTCATACGCACAACTCCTTAAGAAATTTTATTTTATGGCTGCAATGAGTGCAGCCAGAGCAATCGAATGGAATTTCGTTTCAAACGTGTCGGCTCTTGAGGTTAGCACGATTGGGTGTGTGGCGCCCATGATTACGCTTGCGCTTCTCGCTTCACTTAGAAACATCATGGATTTGTAAAAGATGTTGCCCGCTTCAATCATCGGCATCAAGAGAATGTCTGCATCCCCTGCCATGGGTGAAGTGATGCCTTTGTGCTCCGCGGCTTCCTTGTCGATGGCGTTATCAAGTGCGAACGGTCCGTCGACAATAGCGGAATCAAATGTTTCATTTTTGAGTGTTTCCGCGTCCAAAGTCGCCTGCATCTTGTCGTTGACTTTTTCAACGGCTGCAAGGACGGCGACGTTCGCAGTGTCAATCCCGAGTGCCTTGGTGACTTCCACGGCATTTTCAATGATTTCACGTTTTATTGAAACGTCTGGGGCGATGTTCATCGCGCCGTCGCTCATGGTGAGTAGTTTATGGTAATGCGGGTTTTCGATGACGCTTACATGGGAGAGGCGGTTTTTGCCTCTGAGACCGAAGTCTTTGGAAAGAACGGCCCTTAGAATGACCGACGTATCAACGAGGCCTTTCATCAAGATGCTGTCTTTTGACTGTGAAACCCGTTTGACGGCTTCTTCGGATGCCTTCACTTTGTCTTCGATATCAACGATTTCGTATTCGGCTTCGTCCATGTTGAGACTTTTCATTGTTTTTAGAAGTGCGTTTTTGTCATCAATCAGAACCGCGTTTACGATGTCTTCGTCACTCGCGGCCTTGATGGCTTTTAATACGTGTTCATCGTTGGCTTTTGCGACCACTAGGATCTTGGTTTTAAGCGTTTGTGCTTCTTTTAGAATGTCTGCGATTGAATTTAGCATGGTTTGATCTCCTATTCGTAGTTTTTGGCGGTTTCTTCGCCTTTCAGGACTCTTTGGGCCCCTTCGGCCAGTGCTTTCATTTCATCTTCGCCCGGATAAACTCTCATAGGTGAGATGAAACTTGTTTTACGTTTCAGTTCGTCAATCAGGTATTTGTCGTAGGCAAGGCCACCGGTAACAACAATGGCGTCAACGTCCCCTTCAAGGACAGTAGCGCCTGCGCCGATTTCCTTGGCAATCTGATAAATCATCACATCATAGATGAACTTGGCCTGCTGGTCACCTTGTTTGATGCGTTTTTCAACTTCGGCCCCATCATTGGTTCCAAGGTAGGCAACAAGGCCACCTTGGCCGTAGTTTTTCCGTTTCATCTCTTCAAGGGTGTATTTTCCGCTGAAGGCCATCTTGTAAAGGGGCCCTACGGGGAGACTCCCCGTTCTCTCAGGAGACATCGGACCATCTCCATCAAGCGCATTGTTCACATCGACGACGCGACCTTTTTTGTGGATGCCTACCGATATCCCTCCGCCCAGATGGGCGAGAATGAGATTGAGTTGCCGGTAGGGTTTTTTCATATCGTTTGCGGCCTTGTAGGCAACCGCCTTTTGATTCAGTGCATGAAAAAGACTTGCGCGTTTGATTTCGGGCATGCCTGTGTAGCGCGCAAGCGTGTGCATTTCATCGACCGCCACGGGGTCGACGATATAACTTGGGATTCCCTGTTCATCACCGATGTCTTTGGCGATGACGCAGCCAAGGTTGGAGGCGTGTTCACCTCTTGGGGCGTTTCTCATATAGTCAATCATGGCATCGTTGACTGCGTAGGTTCCGCTTTCAAGAGGCTTTAACATGCCCCCGCGTCCTACAACGGCGTCAAGCGATGAGAGATCAATGCTTTCTTCTTTCAATTTGTTCAATATGGTGATTTTTCTGAAGGCTTCCTGGTCGATGACATTCTTGTATTTGGCGATGGTGTCCGCGTCATGACGAATGGTATCTTTAAAGACTTCCTTGTCACCTTCATAAAGCGCAATTTTCGTGCTGGTGGATCCTGGATTGATAGCGAGTATTCTGTGTTTCATAGTAGCCTCCTCATTGTATTTCCTTAACAACAATTTTGATTATAACATGTTAGCGTTTTCACAACAACACACTATTTCATATTTGTTAAAAAAAGCAAAAGCAGCCAATTTCCTTGGCTGCCTCTTGGGTTATTCGATGGGTTTTAGTTTCGCGGTGAAGTGTCTCAATACCGGTGGTTCATAGGTAAGTTCAAGACCTTTGAGCGATTTGCGGTTTTTAAAAACTTCAATCACGCCTTCTGCGACGTGGTCGAGATGTTTGTAGGTATAGGTGCGTCTTGGCAGGGTAAGACGCATGAATTCGAGAGAACTCTGGATGTTTTCGTTGGAATCCGGGTCTCTGCCCATTAGGAAGGATCCGATTTCAACCGCGCGTACGCCGCTCTCAATATATAGCGCGTTCGTAAAACTCTGAGCGGGGAACTGATCGAAGGGGATGTCTGGGAGAATCTTTGCCACGTCCACGAATACGGCGTGGCCGCCCACAGGGTACTGAATCGGGACACCTGCTTCTTTGAGCTTGTCTCCGAGGTAGCGTGCCTGGTCTGTTCTGTGTCTGAGATAATCGATATCCAAGGCTTCCTGAAGGCCTACCGCAAGCGCGTCCATGTCACGACCGCTCATGCCGCCGTAAGTTGGAAAGCCCTCCATTGGAACGATGCGTGTCTGGCATTTCTGGAAAAGGGCAACATCATCCTTGATGGCGATGATGCCACCCATGTTGACAAGGCCGTCCTTCTTTGCACTCATGAGGAAAATGTCGGCATAGCTGAATGCTTCACGAGCAATCTCCAGGATGGATTTTTCCTTGTAGGCCGTCTCTCTTTCTTTGACGAAAAAGGCATTTTCCGCATAGCGAGCGCCATCAATGATGACTGGAATCCCCTTGTCTCTAGCGATTTCACTTACGATTTGCATGTTTTCCATGCTGACGGGCTGTCCGCCCGCTGAGTTGTTGGTGATCGTCATGATAAGCCCGGCCACATGACCTTCGTGTTTTGAGAGAAGTTCTTTGAGTTTTTCTACGTCAAAGTTCCCCTTGAAATCGTGATAAGTGTTCGTATCATAAGCCTCTTCGACCACGCAGTCAATCGCTCTTGCGCCTGCAAGTTCGACGTGGGCCCGTGTGGTGTCGAAGTGAATGTTTGAGATGACGATGTTTTTCTTTTCGTCCACGAGATTCGGGATGACGACCTGCTCAGCACCTCGTCCCTGATGCGCCGGCATGAAATGCTTGTAGCCGGTGATGTGCTTGACGACGCTTTCGAGTCTGTAAAAACTCCTTGAACCTGCGTATGCTTCATCCCCTTGCATAAGCGCAGCCCATTGTTCCTGGCTCATCGCGCCTGTGCCTGAATCGGTCAAAAGGTCGATATAGACATCCTCGCTTTTTAAAGAGAAGGGGTTGTACCCAGCATTTTCAAGAAGCGTCTTTCTTTCTTCCTTGGTCGTTTTTCTAATGGGCTCCACCATTTTTATTCTGTAAGGTGGGGCCTGATATTTCAAATTCATTCAACCAGTCCTTTCTTTTTCCTATTCCATTATACATGAAAGTGCTAAAAATGAAAACGCTATCTTGATTTTTCCAAACAATGTATCCGAATATTTGAACGAGATTGAACACACTCTTTCAAACAGTAGAACGCTTTTCTTTAGCGTATGACAACAAGCCTTTATGGGTGCATGTTATAATTTTTTCAAGGAGTGATTTTCATGGACGCATTAAAAGAAACCAAACTCAAAGGCAAAACCCTAAGAAACAAACTCGTCATGGCTCCCATGACTACCTATAGTGGCAACGAGGACTATACCCCCTCAGAAGAGGAACTCAACTATTACCGTCTCAGAAGCAAAACCGTGGGCATGGTCATCACAGCGGCCACCGCAGTAAGCGCGACCGCCCACGCATTTGAGACCCAGATCAGTCTGGAAAGCGATGCCTACATCAAACCACAGGCGACCCTGGCACGTACCATCAAAGAAGAAGGGGCTCTCGCCATCGCCCAGCTTCATCACGGTGGACGCATGAACAACCCGAACCTTTATGAAAATTCCAGCAATATCGTCGCCCCCTCGCCTGTCAAAGCAAAGCGCGATAACGCCGTAACCCCCAGAGCCATGGAAGAAGAGGAAGTCATAGAGACCGTTGAAGATTTCAAAAACGCCGCAGTGCGCGCCAAAAAAGCGGGCTTTGACGGAGTGGAAATCCACGGTGCGAACACCTACCTTCTCCAACAGTTCTTCTCAGGCCATTCAAATGTTCGAGATGACCGTTACGGAGGCAGTCTTGAAAAACGCATGACCTTCATTGACGAAGTCACAGACGCCATCATCGAAGCGACCGGTGATGAAACCTTCATCATCGGTTACCGTCTTTCTCCTGAAGAGATTGAAGATCATGGTATCACGTTACAGGATACAGAGTACCTGGTAGACAGACTAAACATGAAAAATCTCGATTACATCCATCTGTCCTTAAGACACTACGCGCAAAGATCCATGCGTGATGAAACCGTGGAAGTCCCTGTCACTTCAAGACTCAAAAGCCGCCTTAGAAAAGATCTTCCTCTGATCGTCTCAGGCGATATTCATACCTCGGAAGACCTTCTGCACGCCGGCAAACTCGGTAGTGATTTCTTCGCCCTCGGTACGGCGCTTCTCGCCGACCCCTATGCAGGCGAAACCCTGAAAGAAAGAGGCGACGTAGACAGGACTTTCAAAAAAGACACACTGCCTGAAAATCTGTATACCAGGCTCAAGAAAAACGAACACGCCTTCAAACACAAAGGCTACGGTTTTTAGTTGAACACTCGCGCTTTTCACGCTATACTACAAGTGAATTATTGGACGAGGTGATACAATGTATGCACTAGAACCCCTTAAAGCCACATCCTTAGCCAAAAAGCTCTCGGGTCCGCCGGTATTCAATGACGGATATGTCAAGCGGATGACGCTTGACAAGGAAGAGACCATTTTGGAAATGGTGATTCTGAGCGAGAGAAACCCTGAACTCGCCAAAGACACGCACGTAAGAATGAAACTCAAGAATCTCCATTCGTTTACCGCGATGAGCGAATCCGTCGCAAACGGGCTTTTCATCATCGACCG
>JBNJEC010000065.1:0-5993 GCA_051745505.1 Bacillota bacterium | reverse complement strand
GTTTGAACTAAGCGACAAAATGTTCAAACACACTCAGGAAATCGGAGCCGAATACCTTTATGGCGATGTCACTAAAATCGAAAGTGACGGAAAAATCAAAAAGGTTCATACCGCAGATGGGAATGTATACGAAACCAAAGCGGTTATCGTGGCAAGCGGAATGGTGCCAAGAAAAGTCGGTGCCCCAAATGAAGACAAATTCACAAGCAAGGGCATCAGCTGGTGCGCGGTTTGTGACGGTGCCTTTTTCAAAAACCAGCACGTGATCGTGCTTGGTGGTGGAAACAGCGCTATTGACGAAGCGATTTATCTTACGACGATGAACGTAAGAGTCACCGTCGTCAACATCCTTCCGGATCTTCAAGCCGACAAGGGTACGGTTGAAAAAGCCAAGAAAAACGACATGATTGATTTCATTCTCGGGCATGAAGTGGTGTCTTTCAACGGAGACGACAAACTTTCTGGTGTCACCATCAAGGATGTTGAAACCAATGAAGAAAGAGACCTTGACGTTCAAGGTGCGTTCATCTTTATCGGACATCTTCCAAACAGCGATTTTGTCAAGGATCTGGGCATTACTGACGAACGTGGATTCATCAAAACCGATGAAAACATGGCAACTGATGTTCCTGGTATCTATGCGATTGGCGATGTCATTCAAAAACGTCTGAGACAAATCGTCACCGCAGCCGCCGATGGTTCCATTGCCTCACAACAAGTAAGCAAGTATGTTGAAAGTCTTGATGACTAATTAAGGAATAAAACGATGAATATTCATCGTTTTTTCTTTTTCATTGCGTTATAATGGATGGGGTGATAAACATGCTTACGATTTTTTATATCATCGTGTATGGTTTTTTGGGCTATGTTCTGGAACGCATCATAAACCTTGTTTTTCTGGGCGTATGGCTCGATAACAGTGTTTTAATCATGCCAGTTCAGCCCATGTATGGCCTAGGCGTGGTGGGCGCCATTTTGATTTATTCACAGATAAGAAAACTTAAACTGAACAAAGTACCAGAGATCACCCTGCTCATGATCGCGGCGATTTTCACCACGGCTTTGAGTGAAGCGTTATCGGGGGAACTCTACGAACTGCTTTATGATAAAAGCCTTTGGGATTACGGCAATACGTTTTCTTTGTGTACCTACCCTTATGTCTGTGTGATTCCAACGGGTCTTTTTGGAATCTTGAGCGGGCTCAGCGTACTGCTTGTTCACCCTTACATAAAAGCCCACACAAAGGCGTTTCCCAGGATTTTCATCATTGTAGCTATCGTACTTGTCGCCATGGATTTCGTCTATACTTACAGTATTGATTTCATAAGCCTTTTCTAGGCTTATTTTAAAAAAGGAGGGGTTTCATTGTCCTTTACCTCGGATGCAAAAAAAGAACTCATGAACATTGAACAAAAGCCTTGTTGCGAAATCGCCTCTTTGAGTGCGATGCTAGCGATCAACGGATACCTTTCTCTTAGTAGCGAAGGGATGAGTCTTGTGTTTCAGACCACAAGTCTTCCACTTGCAAGAAAAGTGATCAAAACCGTCAAATCCCTGTACAAGGTTCACGTTGATGTCATTTATAAAAAAGGCGTGCGCCTGCAAAAGAAAAACCAGTACGTCGTCACCATCAAGGAAGACGTGATGAGCATCATGCACGAACTCAACCTCATGGACGAGGAAACCGGCTTTGCGCATGACATTGACGAAACACTCGTACTGAAGGATTGCGACAAGCGAGCCTACTTGCGAGGGGCTTTTCTCGCAAGTGGATCTGTGAATGCGCCTATCTCTTCGAGTTACCACCTTGAAATAAGCGTGCCAACCGAAGGGTTTGCGGAAGCTTTGAGAGACCTTTTCAATGAGTATGACCTCAAAGCCAAGACACTCAAGAAGAAAAGAAACTATCTGGTGTATGTGAAGGATTCCGAGAAAATTTCCGATTTCCTTAGAATCGTCGGTGCGACCAACGCACTTTTCCATTTCGAAGATGAACGCATCAAGCGTGATTTCGTCAACTCCATCACTCGCGTGATGAACATGGAAATCGCCAACCAGAACAAAACCTTCGAAGCGGCCAAGAAACAATTGAACCAGATCAGAATCCTTGAGAAAATCATGGATGAAGATGAACTTCCTGATAGCGTGAAAGAAGCCATTTTCCTAAGAAAGACCTACCCCGAAGCCTCGCTCAGCGAACTGAGTGAACTATCCAAAAAGCACTACAACAAGCAAATCTCCAAATCGGGGCTTAATCACCGTTTCAGGGCCATTACCAAGCTTGTGGGGAAAGTGATGGAGGAATACAATGAATAAGGGCATAGGGATAGATATCGTCGAACTCGATGAAATGAGAGCACATTGGAATGATAAATTTGTATCTCGGATCCTTTCAGATGAAGAAAGACGGATTTATGATACAATGGGCAGTGACAAAAGAAGGCTTGAGTTTCTTTCAGGGCGCTTTGCGGCAAAAGAAGCCTACACGAAAGCGTACGGTTCTTTTGAAAAACCGCTCAACTTCAATGAAGTGAGCGTGTTGAACGACGCTTCAGGGAAACCGTATTTAAGAAGTCCCTATAGATCAAATGATACGGTCCTCGTAAGCCTTTCACACAGCAAGCACTTCGTGGTTGCGATGTGTCACATAGAAAAAAACGGAGCGTGAACCTCATGAAAAAAGCAATGCTCTTCATCGTACTGATGGCTATAGGCCTGCTCGCGGCATGCGGGTATGAGTCATACGGTGAGTACAAATACACGGATTTTGAACAACTGGGAGACTGGGAAGAAGTCGAAACCCTCGGTGAAGACGGGTTCGAACTTCTTTATCTTTATGACCGCGATTCTTTCGGTACCTCGTGCAGTGGCTGCAATATTGTCAATGAACCGCTTTTCGAGTTCGCCAAGGAAAATGAACAAGGCGTTGAGATGAAAGTTGCGAACACCAAGGAAATACAAGGGATGAAACCCCTTGAAATACAAACGAGAGCACCGAGACTCTATGTATATTACGAGGGTAGAATCACCGATGATTATTACGGGGCCCTTCCAATCAAAGAGTTTTTGGACTCTGTTGAATCAGGCGAGTACGACTGGCCTGAAGAACGTCAGACTGAAGAATAGATCATTACAAGGAGAGAACACTTATGAATAAAAGTAAACACCCCATACTGCTTTATGTCATTTTGGGCCTATTGGTGGTTGCTATCGCCATTGGTCCTATCTACAGCGCCTTCTCTGAACCGAGTTACGGGCCAGGGTATGATGATCACCCCAAGTTCACCGATTTTTCCAATATCGATGAACTCGGTCAGGACGGTACGGATCTTGTTTATCGCTTTCTACCGGACTGTGGGGCCTGCATCAGCATAAAAGACGATGTCATAAACTTCGCTGAGAACAACGAACCAGGGCTCACCGTCTACATGAACCATGTGGAATACGAAGAAGACTTGCCGCCAGGCCTAGACAGTAGAGTCCCATCACTACTGGTGGTTGAAAACGGAAGCATCGTCGACGAATTCAATGGGACGAATGAAATTCCCCAGTTTTTCGAAGACGTTAACAATGGCACATACGAGGTGGAATAATGGCTTTAGACAATCAGACTATCAAACGACTCGCACAAACCCTTTCCATGGACGAGAAACGCATCAATACCGTTCTCGATCTGCTTAAGGACAACACAGTCCCCTTCATTGCACGCTACCGTAAGGAAATGACTGGGAGCATGGATGAAGAAACCATCAGAAGCATCTCTGAAACCTATGAATACGAGAAAAACCTTGAAGAACGCAAGGAAGCGGTTATCCGCCTCATTGACGAAAAAGGCCTTTTGACGGATGAACTGAAAGCTTCTATCAAGAGCGCCAAGAAACTCGTTGATGTTGAAGACCTCTACAGACCTTTCAAGGAAAAGAAGAAAACCAAGGCGACCAAGGCCATCAAACTTGGACTTGAGCCGCTCGCAGATACCATCTTGAATTTCAACAATCTCGATTTGAACGCAGAAGCGAAGAAATATCTCACTGAGGAAGTCACAAGCGTGGAAGACGCCCTTCAGGGCGCCCGCGACATCATTGCGGAAAGAGTCAGTGATGAAGCCGAATACCGTAAATGGATCAGGGATTTCACCTATGAAACGGGTGAAATCGTATCGAAACTCAAGAAAAAAGACGCGGATCAAGAAGGCGTCTATCAGATGTATCATGAATTCAGTGAATCCATCAAGCGTTCAAAAGCCTTCCGTATCCTTGCGATGAACCGCGGGGAAAAGGAAAAAGCCCTCACAGTCAAGATTGAAGCGGACCATGAAAAAATCCTGAACTACCTTTCAGCGCGTGTCATCAAGAACCCTAATGCCTCTGAAGCAGGGCATGTCGTCATGGCGATTGAAGATGGCTACAAACGACTCATCAAACCGTCCATTGAAAGAGATATCCGCAAGGAACTCTTTGAAGACGCCGAAGACAAGGCCATTGATCTGTTCAGTGAAAACCTCAAGAATCTATTGCTTCAACCGCCCCTCAACAACAAGAAAATTCTCGGGGTGGACCCGGCGTATCGTACCGGGTGCAAGCTCGCCGTTTTAGATGAAATGGGAACCCTCAAGAAGACCGATGTGATCTACCCCCATACCCATTCGGGGAATGAAACACATAAGCCAAGCAAGGACAAACTGTTAAAAATCATGGACACATACGCCATAGACGTCATCGCAATCGGTAACGGTACGGCTTCAAGAGAAACGGAAGCCCTCGTTGCAGAAACCATCAAGGAAAGCAAGCGCAAGGTCGTCTACACCATCGTCGATGAAGCGGGCGCATCCGTTTATAGCGCCAGCAAACTCGCGAAACAGGAGTTTCCGAATCTGAACGTTGAACACAGAAGCGCCGTGAGCATTGCAAGGAGACTCCTCGATCCACTGAGCGAACTCGTAAAGATTGATCCGAAGTCTATCGGCGTAGGACAATATCAGCACGACCTTTCACAGAAGAAACTGAACGACGCGCTCACCTTCACTGTCGAAACCGTCGTTAACCGCGTGGGTGTCGATGTGAATGTCGCAAGCGCCTCGCTGCTACAATATGTATCGGGCATCAGTACGCGCGTCAGTAAGAACGTTGTAGAGATGCGTGAAGCAAAAGGGAGATTCAAAAACCGCAAGGAACTCCGGGAAATCGCTGGAATGGGCGCTAAAACCTATGAACAATCCGTAGGATTTTTACGCGTTATTGGTGGCGAGAACCCTCTCGACAAAACCCCGATCCACCCTGAAAGTTACAAGGTAGCCAAACAGATTCTTTCGCGTTTTGAGTTCACCCTTGAAGACGTAGGCACGAAAGAATTGAGAGACAAAATAAAAGATGTCAAGGTCAATGAACTCGGCGATGAGCTAGAAGTCGGTATTCCGACCCTTAAAGACATCCTCGATTCCCTTGAAAGACCCCTGAGAGACCCAAGGGACAGTGCCCCGACTCCAATCCTTAAAAGCGATGTCCTCAGTCTTGAAGATTTGAAAGAAGGCATGGCACTCAAAGGCACCGTGAGAAACGTCGTCGATTTCGGTGCGTTTGTCGATTGCGGGGTCAAAGAAGACGGACTCGTTCACATTTCCAAACTCAAAAAAGGCTTTGTGAAGCATCCAATGGACGTCGTGAGCGTTGGGGACGTGGTCGATGTATGGGTGCTTGGCGTCGATCTTAAAAGAAAAAGACTGCAATTATCGATGGTCGATCCGACGAATGAACGTTAATGGTTAATGGTGTATTGACAAGGCAGGCGAAATATAATATTATATAGTAGCTTGTCATTTTGGAGTAGTACTCAAGTTGGCTGAAGAGGTGCCCCTGCTAAGGGTATAGGTCGGCGATCCCGGCGCGAGGGTTCAAATCCCTCCTACTCCGCCATTTGGCCCGTTGGAGAAGCGGTTCAACTCACTAGCCTTTCACGCTAGCATTCACGGGTTCAAATCCCGTACGGGTCACCAA
>JBNJEC010000064.1:0-5999 GCA_051745505.1 Bacillota bacterium | reverse complement strand
ATCTTTTCCGCACTGCTTGTAATGGCGGTTACGTGATGTACGCCTTTTAATTGAGTCATGTTATCACCTCACACGTATTATATTTCGAATTCGAAATACTTTCAACCAATACGCTTTTTATAATTTTTATCGATAGAAACAAGGCATAAAAAAAGGATGCCTGGATAAAATCCTTGACATCCTTATAAGTTTATAGGTTTTCGATGTGATCCAGGTACTGTTCGAGTGGTTGGTTTCCAACCATTTCGTGTTCGCCGTTGATGACGATTTTAGGAACGCCTGATACGTTGTATTTCTGTGAGAGTTCCTGGAAGGTTTGCGCTTCGATCATTTCACCTTCGATGTTTTCGTTAAGCATTGCAAGACGGTGCGCGTTTTGTACGGCACCCGGGCAATGTGGGCAGCTAAGGGTTACGAAAACCTTGATGTTGACGGGCTTCTCGATTTTTTTAAGACGGTTGATGACTGCTTGGTCGAATCCGTAGTCCACGCCTGACATATCAAGCAATGCACTTAGGAATGAATTGATTTCATGTCCCGCTGGGATGCCGTTGAATTTGACACCTTTGTAGTCGCCGTTTTGATCAAGGACAACAAAGCTTGGGGCCATTTCAACACCGTATTCTTCTGCGGCTTCCTGGTCTGCATCAAGATCTTTGTAGTCAACAGTCACAAGATCGTTGAGCGCTGAGATTTCTTCTAAGAGTTGTTTGGTTTCCTTGCATGTCTGGCACGGTTCTTCTTTGGTGAAAAGAACCATCGTGATAGGGTTCTTGAGACCTTTTAGAAAGTCATTAATTTGTTGCGTTACTTCTTCGTTCAATAAATTCGCCATGATATCTCTCCTTATAAGATGTATTTAAGTATTGGCTGGCTACAAGTGCGGCTTTTGCCCCTTCTGCGGCCGAGATGATGATTTGTTTGTGCGGTTGTGCGGTGACATCACCGATGGCGTATAGCCCGGTGATTGAGGTTCTTTGCTGGGTGTCCACGATGATTTCATCCGAGTCATTGGTATCGACTTGGTCCTTGATGAATCCACTGTTTGGTACGGTCCCTATTTCTACTAGGAGTCCGTCCGCTTCAAGCGTCTTCGTTTCTCCCGTCTCCTTGTCCAGGTACTTGACACCTTTCATGGTGTCTTCGCCGTAGACTTCTAGAAGCTGGCTTTCAAGATTCACAGTAAGTTTTTCAACTTCTGTGAGTTTTGAGAGAAGCAACTTGTCCGCCCGCCACTGGCTTCTGTGGACAACAGTAATCTTCGATGCCCAGGGCACAAGGTCGAGTACACCTTCCGCAGCGGAGTTGCCTCCACCCGCGATGACGACGTGCTTGTCTTTGAAGAACGGGGCGTCACACGTGGCGCAGTAGGTCACGCCTTTGTTGACGAAGGCTTTTTCTCCAGGAATGCCGAGTTTTTTCGGTGCCCCGCCCGTTGCGACGATGACGGTTTTGGCAAGCAGTTTCTTGCCATCTGAGAGTACCAGCTCAAAATCAGGGTCATAGTGGACAAGCGACTTGACCTTGACCTGTTTGAGCATGGGGATTTCAAGGCTGTTGATATGGTCCAAAAATGCGTTTGAGAGTTTTGGGCCTTCTACAAGCCCGAACCCAAGATAGTTGTCAACATCGGTGGTGTTGTGAAGCTGTCCTCCGATTTCATCGGTCACTATGCCGACTTTAAGCCCTTTTCGGTGTGCGTAAAGCGCGGCGTTCATGCCGCCTGGTCCCCCACCTATAATGAGCGTATCCCATTTTTCGACAGTATCAAAAGCCGATGCTTCCTTGGTTGTTTCTACACTGAAATCAAACATGATGATGCCTCCTTGATGATCATTTGCCTTTTACAACGAGATCGATTGCGCCACTTTTCCTGTCCAGTTTGACACCGTGACTCTGTTCAATGGTCTGCAAAAGATTTTCCGTCGTAAGTAAGCCGATGGTTTTGTCGATACTTGCACGTATGGCTTTCAACTGAGTCAGAAGGTCCATACACTCCGTATCACTCTCCATCATTGAAAGCACGCCTCTCATTTGACCGTTGGCGCGTTTCAATCGGTTGATTAGATCTGAATCGCATTGCATGATGTCACCTGCTTTCAAGGTTTCAAGTTATCCAACCATTGCCCATTATACCTACTGGGGTATATTTTTCAACCATTTTGCATAGAAACTTTTAAAGAAAAATCCAAGCCATTTGGCTTGGACTGTTTATTTCCCTTGATAGGAGCGTCTTTTGACTTTGTATTTCTTGGCGTTGGACTGGTAGGATTTGTTGGAGCTTTTCGAGAACTTGTCGAAAGATCCGTTTTTCTTACCTTTACCTTTGCCTTTTTTGTTTTTGTTATTCGAAGGGGTTTGACCGTTCGCAGCTTTTTTACCTTGTTTGTTGTTTTGTTTTTTCTCAGGCTTTTCAATCTTGAAACGGTGGTCGGCCTCAATTGGAATACGCATTTCAATATGCTTTTGTACAGCTTTTAGCAGATGGGATTCTCTTGGGCTGCAAAATGAGATGCTGACCCCTTCTTTACCGGCTCTTGCAGTTCTTCCGATGCGGTGAAGGTAGGTCTCTGCACTCTCAGGCATGTCATAGTTGATGACGTGTGAAAGATCGTCGATGTCAATACCACGTGAAGCGATATCCGTTGCCACAAGCACTTTGACTCTTCCCTGTTTGAAGGATTTGAGCGTTCTTTGTCTTTGGCCCTGGGTTTTATTGCCATGAATGGTATCTGTTAGGACACCCGAAGAATTAAGCAGTTTTGCGAGATCATTCGCCCCGTGTTTCGTGCGAACGAATACAAGCGCGGACGTGACGGCATCTTTGAAAAGAATGTCACTGAGAAGGGCCCCTTTATCGTTTCTTTTCACAAAATAAACCGATTGGTTGATGGTATCAAGCGGTGTGTTTTCCGGATTGATTTCAACGCGTACGGGACTGGTTAAAAGCGCACTCGCAAGCTTTTCAATACTTTTTGGAATGGTCGCTGAGAAAAGCATGGTCTGTCTTTGGTTCGGGACACTTTTGGCGATTTTCTTGACGTCGTCGATGAACCCCATATCAAGCATACGGTCGGCTTCATCAAGCACAAAATATTCAACCTTGTCAAGACGAATGACGCCTTGATTCATGAGATCCATAAGTCTTCCCGGAGTCGCGACTACGACGTCTGCGCCTCTTTTTATTGCCTGGATCTGTTTACGTTTTGGAACACCACCGTAAATCGCAGTGGTTCTCACTTTGATATCTTTTGAATAGATAACGAAGTTGTCCTTGATCTGCAAAGCGAGTTCTCTTGTAGGTGCGAGTACAAGCGCACGAACATGTTTCGTGTCTCCATGTCTTTTCGCGTCCTGTATTTTTTGAATAATGGGAAGCGCGAATGCAGCGGTTTTTCCTGTGCCTGTTTGGGCACTTCCGAGCATGTCTTTCCCTTTAAGAATATGAGGAATGGCCTTTTCTTGAATGGGGGTTGGCGTTTCGTATCCACCCTTGATAATCGCATCAAGCAGGGTTTGGTTCAGTGTTAGTTCAGCAAATGTCATTATGTTTCTCCTTAGTTTATACAAGCGGTGCAAACAAAAAACGTTGCAAAGAAAAGCAACGTTTACATAGCGCCTTTATTTGAATCGATAGTTATCGAACTTAAGTATTATACCACGAATTCAAAAAAAGGAAAGCTTTTTGTTTAATTAATGAAACTTTTTTCACTACCAGGGAAGCGGATCGGCTTTGATCAATTCGTCATAAAAGGCTTCCAGGTGTTTTTTGAGGTCTTTATTGAGTGGCTTTTCACTGGCATGTACGTGGTCTTCCAGATGGCTTTTCGTTCTGATGCCCGGAATAACCGTCGTGACAGCGTCATAAGAAAGGATGAAACGAATGGCGGTTTCCTTGATAGGCCCATCGCTCAGTTCCTTTAGCTTTTCTACAAGACTGACACGTCTCGCTTTGTCTTCATCACTCCAGCGGCTTTTGATGTTCGTGAAATTCGTGTCTTTTGTGTACTTGCCCGTAAGCCAGCCTGAATCGAGCGGCACTTTGATAATAAGCGCAATGTCTCTTTCCTTGATCGCATCAAGCAGCTCCCTTGAGGCTTGTGCGAAGATATTGAAATAAAGCTCCATCACATCGATGTCTTCACTGCGCATCACGGTTTTCACTTCTTCAGGTGTGTCCACACTGACGCCGTAGCCTTTGATGAGCCCTTCTTCCTTAAGGGCTCTTAGTTCGCTGAAATGTCCGGTTTTTCCTTCCAACACATCAAAGGAGGGATTGTGAAGAATCAAGGAATCGAGGTAGTCGGTTTTGAGTCGTTTGAGACTCTCCCCTACAGACATTCTTATCTTCGATTCGCTGAAATCAATGGTCCCATCGGCGAAGTGTCCGAACTTGGAATTGATGACGACTTTGTCGCGTTTGCCTTCAAGCGCAATGCCAAGAATGGTTTCACTACGTCCATACGCATAATTCGGTGCGGTATCGAAAAAGTTGATGCCTTTTTCAAGGGCCTCATTGACAAGAGACACCCCTTCTTCAATGCTCATTTCTTTACCATGGGCGGTGTTGCCGAGTGGCCAGGCCCCAAAGCCTAGTCTGCTTACTTTCAAAGTGTTTTTCAAATACGTCTTTTTTTCCATTGTTAGCCTCCAAAGGTCAGGATAATTTCATGATAACATATTTACGAAAACGTTTCCGTAATTTTACAAAATTTATGTTATAATGGGGCCATAAAGGAGGATTCAAATGAAAACACTACATCAGACCTATACGCTTAACAACGGCGTCAAACTACCAAAAATCGGACTCGGAACCTGGCAGGTTCCAAATGGAGAAGACACTTACAACTCTGTCCTTGCGGCGCTCAAAAACGGCTACAAGCACATTGATACCGCAGCAGGATACGGCAACGAGGAAAGTGTCGGACGTGCCATCAGAGATTCAGGGGTTAAAAGAGAAGATATTTTCGTCACTTCCAAACTCGAAAGCCACATCAAAACCTACGAGGAAACCCTGAAAGCTTTTGAAGAAACCATGGATAACCTGGGGTTCGAGTATCTCGATCTTTATCTCATTCACGCCCCATGGCCTTGGAGCGAAATGGGCAAAAATTGCGACGAAGGCAACGTAGAAGCGTTTAAAGCGATGGAAAAACTTTACAACGACGGAAGAATCCGTGCGATCGGCGTATCCAACTTCTCAATTTCGGATATTCAAAATATCCTTGATAACTGCGAAGTCACACCAGCGGTCAACCAGATTGGGTACTTCATCGGTCTTGACAACGATGACCTTCAAGCTTTCTGCGAAAGCAAAGGCATCCAGATTGTCGCCTATTCTCCACTCGCAATCGGCTACGCGCTATCAAACGATACCATACAGGCCATGGCGAAGAAATACGACGTCACTCCAGCACAAATCTGTATTCGCTACGACGTTCAAAAAGGCGCCGCCCCACTTCCAAAATCCACCCATGAATCAAGAATCATTGAAAATTCACAGGTTGATTTCACCATCAGTGAAGAAGACATGGAAACACTTAGCAACATCAAAGGCGACCCAAGACAATTCAACTAATCAAGCTGCCGCATCCTCCTGGATGCGGCTTTTTTTTATCAATTGTTTATTTTTTTATTCTATTTTAATACCCCCTGGAGTATACTTAAAGTGTAAAACAAACCCTAGGAGGTTAAAGGATGAAAAAATGGATGCTCATCATCAGTATCGCGTTTTTCATGTCTTTGACTGCGTGTGACAATACCGACGAACCGGACAATGAAAACAAAGATGAACCAAATGACCCAATTGAATCCATCACAATTTCATTTGAAACAAACGGCGGCTCAACCTTAAGCGCCCTCACCCTCGAAGAAGGCAGTTCACTAAGCGAACCGAATGACCCAAGCAAACCCGGCTACACTTTCAGGGGTTGGTCCACTTCTCGCTACGCGCTTGACCCATTCGACTTTGATGCTTCGCTTGAATCGAACATGACCCT
>JBNJEC010000063.1:0-6128 GCA_051745505.1 Bacillota bacterium | reverse complement strand
AGGGATAGGTGATGTCTTTGGCGATGAGCTCGGGGGGCATGCTACCTTCAAAGGTTATGGATTCAAGGTAAGGGTTTAAACGAAGCGATACATAGTGAACGGTATCCACAGACGCAGGAATAACAAGATTGTCTACCTCTTTTTGCATGGGCAAGTGCACCAGTGTTTTCATGGTTTTATCATATAGAATACCATCCACAACTTTATAGGTTGAATTGTTTTCACTGATTGTGATGGTTTCAAGATTTTGCATGCCTATGAAGGATTCGTTTGCGATATGACTTAGGGCTTCGTTGATATGGAGACTTGTTACATTGATGCCGCTCAATGCGAGCCATTCAATTGTCTTAAGGCCGTCTGGAAAGATGAGGGTTTCCAGACTCTTATTCAGGTAAAACACTCCGGATTCCAAAGTTTCCAGTGATGCATCTTCGTGGAAAATGACTGTTTTTAGCTGACTCATGCCTTCAAAAGCATAGGGGCCTACATGGGTGAGTTTGCTGGACCGGGGGCTTGCCAATGTCACTTTTTCACTATGCGCAAAGGCGCTTTCTTCAATGACTTCAACGTTGCTGTTGAAACCAAAATCTACAGTAGTGAGTTTTTCCATGTGGCTGAATGCCCCTGCCTTGATGGTATTGACATTTTCACCCAGAACCAGATGGACAAGATGAGGATGATTTCTAAAGGCGTTTCCAGCTACGATTCTGACTCGACTGCTCATTTCATAGTGTTCATCTGTCAATCCATGGGGATAATGAATCAGTAATTCATAGCCATTCGTATAAAGCACCCCATTCATTGATGCGTAGGCTTTGTTGTCAGGGTCTACATAGTACCTCTCAACGAAGTCATTCAACCGGAAATCCATGGTCATGACATGTTTTGGAATATGGATGGTTTTGACTGAAGGACGCACAAAGACACTTTGATCGATATGGGTAATTGGAATGCCTTCATGGGTTTCGGGGATATGCACGTGCTCCACATTGCCGTCTAGTGAAAACGTGTATCCGTCTTCAGTTTCGTTCGAAGTGTAGACATAATTGTCGCTGTCTTCACTACAGGCACCGAGTGTAAAAATGGTGAAAAAAAGGAGTAATAAGATATAAGTAGGTTTATGCATGGTGTATTCTCACTTTCTTATTTTATAAATAGCATTATAAATAGTATACACCAAGATGTCGTTTTCTCCACATTGAATATACAATTTATGAAAAAAGTGCCCTTTTAAAGGCACTTTGATTATTTTTCTATGGCTTCGTTTTTCTTGAGTTCCTCTTCGTCTTCCTTACTCTGGTTGTAGGTTTTCTTGTAGTCCTCTACATGGTTTGTAAGGATGGCTAGTTGATAGAGACTTCTGAAAAGCGCCTTGTAGTCGTAGTCGCTGAGCGTTCTGTAGGGAATGTCATCCATGACGTATTTCGCGAAGTTCCAAAGGGAACGTTTCGTGAAGTACCCAGCTTCCTTGGCAATACGCGCAAAGGAGGTAAGGACGGACTGGATGACCTTATAGTCCTTGGTGCCATAGAGCTTGATCTGATAGAAGGTATCATAAAGCAACTGATCAAAGTTGATGCCTTGCATGATGAGACGATCCACCCCATCTTCATCCTGGTATACGAGGTTCTGGTGAGAATCGGAGAGTGTCTTCAGGATATAGCCGATCTGCTGGATGCAGTGCATTGCGGTCGCGGGATCGTTTACACCCGGTGAAAGCGCCCTTACGGCAATTTCAGTGAGCTTGATGGCGCTTGAGAGGTATTCGCTGTAGGGACTTGGTTCATTGCTCAAGGTAATCCATTCATCGATTGTTTCCTTGTCCGCTTGCACGGAAGTATCTGAGAAGATGTTCAGGATGGTGTCTTCTTCGAATACGTGCGCCCCGACCGGTTTTTCAACGAGAATCTCGATGCCTTTTTCCTTGGCGTATTCAATGAACTTGTCAACGTTGTAATCCGTGATGTAGCCGGTTTGTGATGCGTGGTAGGGCGTGCCCTTTTTCTCGGAGAGCTTTTCAAGTTGTTCAGGGGTTTTTAAGACGAGTGAAGGATCTTCTTCAATGGACGTTTGGTAGGCGCGGATGTCCTTGATGGCTTTATTGACCAGAGAATCAATGTAATGGTTGATCTGGATGGATTTGGATACGTAGTGGATGTAGTAGGCGAAAAGGATGAAACTTATGATAAGCAGAAGGGTTGAGACAAGGGTGGATACCGGAAAGAACGTGTGCCCTATCGAAAAGGATAATGTCAGAACCAGTGTGGAATACACGAGCATTCCCAGAAAAAACCCAAGGATTCTGAGTGGAACCTTTCTTATCAGGAAGTCGTTCAAGGTTCTTGGTGAGAACTGCCCGCTATAGGTGGTCAGCACGACCATGATGGAAGAAAACGTGATGGTTACGACAGTGAGAATGCCGCCAATGGTCATAAGGAGCATCGACTGCAGGAAAGCCCTCGGAAACTGAAGGGCTTCAGGTATTCTCACAATCGAGCGGTCCACAAGGACCACCATGAGCGAAAGCAGCGCAAATGCCACAATGAATATGAGTGGGGGAACGTAGACTTTCGTTTTCAGATTATCAAGAAATTTTTTCATGCTATCCCCTCTTTCTGTCTTCATTATACTGTGAATGGGTGAATTAAAAAAGCCTATTTAAAAAGGGTGGCATATTGATATGCCACCCTGCTTATCATAGATTCGTCTTGTTGAGCAACTTCTCAGGTACACCGTAAGCTTCCGCGAGCACAGCGCCAAGCAGAAGGCCTCTATCGGAACTTGCACCACCGATTTTAGTGTTCTCGTGTACGGCTTCTTCAAAGGACTCCGTGTGATAGAGAATGTGGACGATGAGTGGAATCGCGTGGTCTATGGCGCAGGCGGTATTGAGATTGTTGTCTCTTAAGAAATGCTTGAGGTCCTTGGTTTCCATGGCGTTTCTGAGGATTTTGTGGTAACTGTCAGGGGCATGGTTGATGGCGTGTTCAATGGCTTCTTTCAAAGAGTGGTCTTTGGCTTTTCCGAGGATTTGGTCAAAGAACCCATAAAGTGCGATGTAATCTTCGTTGGAAGTGAGAACCTTCGCAAATTCAAAGGCCTTGTCTGTGCCTTCGCCAAAAGTCTTGAGGGCCAGATAAGGGACAAAGCCCACGAGCTGGTCGTCGTCAAAGTCAATAGGGTCAACTTCGAGTTTGAGATCACTGATCAAATGATTGAACACTAGTTTCTTGCCATAGCTTTCAACCCAGCCTTCATAGGGACCGCCAGGTTTGAGGTGGTCTATTAGAAGTTGTCTGTAGTCTTCAGGGGTGAAATCAGGATTGTCTTCAAGGGTTTCGTAGAACCATTTAAGAATTCTTCCTTGCAAAGAAACATCGCCGACTTCCGCGTTTGGATACCCGTTGAACGCTTTTCCCGCTCTTTTGTACTTGGCGGGGTCTATGGGAATAAACAAAATGTCTTCCTTGTCTGCGAGTTTCTCAAGATAAGGGATGTTATAAATCCAGTTGAGTCCGAGTGATGCGGCATTGGCTGTGAGTGCACCTTTATAGATATGCATTCTATCACGCTCCTTAATTCCATCATACTCCATTGAAGAAAATGATTAAAGCGATTTGATTTTCATGTAAGAACGTTTACATGTTTTTTATCCACGTTGGTCCATGATAAATAGCGAAATTTGTGATACACTTTTTTACAATATCAAATAAAATTTAGGAGGCACTCGTATGGAACTGTTCATGGCATTACTACCCGCACTCATTATGATTACGCTGGTGATTGTTACACGACGAGTGCTGACTTCGCTTCTTACAGGCGTCATCCTCGCTGCACTCATCTACGCTGATTTTGCGCCACTTGAAGCACTTAAATATCTTTGGGATTCATTGTACGCAATTGCAACAAGCATTGACTGGTACCTTCCAATCTTGGGATTCGTCGTATTGATTGGCGCAATCACCTCCACACTCGCATTCATCGGTGGCATCAAGGCCTTTGCACAGTGGGGTGTTTCCAAGGTTAAAAACCGTGTCGCTTCCCAGGCACTGACAGGACTGCTTGGGGTGATTATCTGCATTGATGACTATTTCAATGCGCTCGTTATCGGTGAAGTCTCGATTCCCCTCACCGATGCCTACAAGGTATCACGGGCGAAACTTGCTTATCTGATTGATTCGACCAGTGCCCCCGTGGTCATCATGATGCCCCTTTCCACATGGGGGGCTTACATCATCGCGATTCTCGGCGGGCTATTCGCTGGAAATGACTACACGCTTCATTCAGGGTTTTCAGCGTTTCTATCCGCCGTCCCCTATCAGTTCTACCCACTGACGGCGATTGCGCTCGTTTTCATCACCCTGTTCATGAAACGGGATCTCGGTGCGATGAAAACCTATGAAAAAGATGCACTAAAAGGCAATGACCATTCACAACTCGTCATAGAAACAAAAGCAGTGGGCACCCCTGAGAATACCGGGGTCACCCATCACGCGCTCATCGTTTCCATCGCGACCCTTGTCGGGACAACGCTCATACTGATGTTCGCCCTTGCCGGTTTCAGATTTTCAAGCCTGCTTGATCAAGACATCACCATTCCGCTCTTTTTCGGAGGCCTTGTCAGTTTCATGGTCGCCCTCACTTTCGGAGTCAGTGCGCGCAACGTGAACGTCCTTAAAATGGGAGAATCTTCGCTGAAAGGCATGCTTTCGATGGCGAAATCCGCCATTCCGATTCTCATACTCGCATGGATGGTCTCCGGCGCCGTACAGGACCTTGAAGCGGGCAATCTGATCGCAAGTGCGATTGAAGGGTCGAATATTTCGCTGACTGTTTTACCAGTGACTCTTTTCTTGGTGGCGGGAGGCATGGCATTTGCGACTGGCACGAGCTGGGGTGCTTTTGGGATTTTGCTTCCGATTGCCGTACCGATCGCCATCGCGACGGACGCGACGTTCATGCCGCTATTCATAGCCGCAGTGCTTGGCGGAGCAGTTTTTGGTGACCATGCCTCGCCTGTCTCTGATACAACCGTATTGTCCGCCACAGGCGCACAGTCCAAACTGCATGCGCATTTCATCTCGCAATTGCCTTACGTGCTCATCTCCGCAGGCATCGCGTCTTTGGCGTACGTGACGTATGGGCTTTTTGAATCCTTGTTGCTTTCTTATCTAGTACTGATTATTGCCATCACCCTTTTTGCGGTTTTGCTCAAAAGAAAACCCACGACCGAATCTATGGTAGAATGAAGATAACCGGAATAAGGACGTGATACATTGAAACCCTCAAAACAAGAAAAACAAATCAAGAGAAGACAGGTTTACACCTGTGACTTTCTCGATGTCTATGAAGATGATGTCATCCTCCCAAACGACAAACAGTCAAAACGCGTCGTTGTAAGTCATATCGGGGCGGCCGCGGTCATACCGACCACACCAGAGGGTGACGTCGTACTGGTGCGGCAGTACCGCTACGCTGCAAAGTATGATTCTCTTGAAATCCCTGCTGGAAAAAAGGATGACGCAAGGGACGATCCGCTTGAAACCGCCAAAAGGGAACTCGGTGAAGAGACGTATCTTAAGAGTGATGCCTTTGAACATATCACGAGTCTTTTCACGGCCATTGGCTTCTCCGATGAACTGATTCATATCTACCACGCAAAGAACTGCGTGCCTGTAGATTACGAAGTCGCGGTGGATCCCGATGAGTTTTTGAGCATTGAAACAATCCCCCTTGATAAGGCCATAGATATGGCCAAAGACGGATCCATCAAGGATGCGAAAACCGTTGTTGCGCTTCTGTTTATGGAATCGAGGCAATAAAAAAACACTTCCGAGGAAGTGTTTTTTCTTTATCTGAAGCGTTTTGAGCGTCTTTCAGCCTGTTTGTACTCGATATCGAACTTGGCTAGGAGTTCAGTGAACTCTTGAGCTTTTTCAGCACTTGAAGCCCAGTCATCGCTTTCGATGTTCGTACCGATTTCATAGAATGTCTTGCCTCTGTGAGAGATACGGTCGAAGAAGACTTCGATATCCTTGTAAGGCGCTGTGACGCGGCTGACCCTGATAAGGTTGAAGTTCTTGACGTTGCCTCCGTGAATGGAGGAGAGGTCCTTGATTTCACCTTCA
>JBNJEC010000062.1:0-6249 GCA_051745505.1 Bacillota bacterium | reverse complement strand
TGACAAGGCCCATTGAGGCCTTGTTTTATTTTGGAAAAGGATAAATGCATTGAATTACAAATAGAAAATGCCATACTTTGAATAAGGGATGGGTATTTATTGATAATTTCAAGCATGGCCACCCGCTATGCTTTTTTTATTTGATTGCTTAGACACTGTTAATTATCAACATGAATATGCAATCAGAAAAAAATATTTATAAAATAAAGGGGAATGAAACTTATGAAAGCCACTTACTTGAATTCACTCATTCGTTTATTTATTGTTCTGGTATTTATTCTGCTCATTAACTACTTACTATCACCAATTATAAATAGTTATAACAGATCCTTTGAGATTATTGAATCATCTGTTGTTACATTCATTTTATACGTTTTAATTGGTGCAAGTTTTCCCTTGATTCACACAAACATATTCAATAAATCCAATTGGACCACCAATATCGATCCTGTAAAAATCATCTTCACTGTCATCATTTTCTTTTTGGCGATTCCACACTTTGTTATCTACACAGTAGGATTGCCTGATTTTCTCGTAAGCATTTATGTTGGAAATTTTTCAAGTCCGCATCCAATAAACGCACTGCAAATGCTGTTCGGGTATAGTGTGATTAGTATGTTTTTAAGACACGCCGATACAAATTAAAAGCGTCTATTGAAAGCTGTCTACCGAATCAACACTATGAAATACTCTTGGGAGATTGATACTGTATGAAGTTTGTTTATATTGGGGACTTTGACGGTATTAGAATCGATGGGCATTTTGTTGATTAGAAATCAATTATAAAGGACCATGTTGCTTAAGTGTTTGGACAAGCATAATTTAACAAGGCATACCATATTAAAGGGGCAAACGATTTAGCTATCGTTTGCCTCTTTTATTAATGCAATTAATACTTCATTTTTCAACTCCACATACATTCAAATACATAACTTGGAAATAGAAATATTAGGGAGAGAAGTTAGGTGTTTCATAGATTGTAAATGTAACACAAATGTGTTACAATTAGTTAGGTGATAAATATGAAGAAAAATAGTTATGTCAATGTAAGAGTAGATGAGAAAAGTAAAGAGGACGTAGAAAAAATACTTGCTAATTTAGGTATGAACACGTCGATGGCAATCAACCTTTTTTTTAACCAAATCATTTTAAAACAAGGACTTCCTTTTGACGTGAAATTACCTAAGAGAGATTACTTGAAGAGAAAAGTTGCCTTGGCATCCGCCATTAATTTGACTGGTGGGCGTTCGGTGCCTGAGAAGTTCAATAAGATTCTTAAGCTTTATGCCAAAGGCGATATTGATTACGATGTGGCGCTTTACGCGATAAAAAAAGAGTACACCTCCCATGAATGATCCCTATATCTATGAAGATGTCAATGTTCTCAAAAACACCCTGGATCTAAAAAACCAGGAACTTCTGGAAGAGTTTGAAGGCGCTGTAGTGAATTTGGCACTGTTGAACCTCTTCGAACAAGGGTATGTCGTTAAGCATACAAGAGATGTATTTGAACTGCATAGAACGCTTTTTAAAGATGTTTACGCATGGGCTGGCAGCCAAAGAACCATTGATATTGAAAAACAGGAAATGGTTCTAAACGGTAAAAGCGTTCGCTATGCAAGTCATAAAACAATCACGGCATCCATTGATTCTCTACATCGGAAATACTTCCATAAAAGATGGCGTGAAATGGATAAGCCCACTTTGATTGAAAACATATCCAGGTATATAGCTCTGTTATGGCAAATTCACCCTTTCAGAGAGGGAAATACCAGAACCATAGTAACGTTTTTGTACTTTTTCCTGTATAATAACAAAATTAGTATGAATATAGAGCACCTTAGCCTTCATGCGAAATTCTTTCGCAATGCACTTGTGATGGCATCTATTGGTGAATACAGTGAATACGAACCCATCGAAAGCATCTTGAGTGATACGATAGCTGTTGGATCAAACAAGGAAACAAACAAAGATAAATCATCGCTCCGTGAAAAGCGTAAGTACGACAAGATCAACAAGATGCCTATCAATACCTATGAATACAATTATCATCACGTTGTCAAAAAAGAAGACGATAAGCAGTGATTTTGTTCAACAAGGCATATAACTCAGAGTGTATAGCTTAGCTTTTTTACAAAGTGAAAACCTATGGTCTTTAAGCAACAAATGATTGTGACACACCCCCCTTTATGATATAATCAACGCTGAGGTGACGCTATGAATCTACCAAACAAACTGACCGTAATAAGGGTGCTTTTCATCCCCTTGATGGTCGCACTATATTATCTTGATCCTGCGAAGGAAAGCCTTAACTGGTATTCTTACTTGATTGCAGGGCTTTTCGTACTTGCAAGCTTTACGGATTATCTCGATGGGTATCTGGCAAGAAAGCACAACCTGATCACCACGTTCGGAAAATTCCTGGATCCACTCGCAGACAAACTGCTTGTGATGTTTGCCCTTTTACTCCTCATGGATATAAATATCATTCCCATGTGGATCGTCCTCGTTATTCTTTCAAGAGAATTCATCGTGACTGGCGTAAGACTTGTAGCAATGGATGAAGGCAGAGTGATCGCGGCGTCCAAACTGGGAAAATACAAGACCGCTTCAACCATGATTGCGCTTATTTTACTATTGGTTCACATTGAACTTGCAGGTCTCATCCTTTTATATGTAGGTGTGGCGCTTACTGTAATCTCAGGGTTTGAATACGTCTACAAGAACAGACAGATTTTAACGGAAACAAAATAAAAAAAGAAAAACACGACCATAAACACAATCATATATTTGAGACTGTTTATTTAAGGAGGCGTCAACGTTGGCAAAAACTAAAAAAGACGAACGCGAAAAAGCACTGAACCAGGCAATGAAAGATATTGAAAAGGATTATGGGAAAGGCTCTGTCATGCTTCTTGGTGACGAAGGGGCAATCAGGGACGTGGAAACCATCTCAAGTGGTTCGCTCGCCCTTGATGAAGCTCTTGGAATAGGGGGCTACCCAAGAGGGCGCATTGTGGAAATGTATGGACCGGAATCCTCAGGGAAGACCACATTCGCATTGCACGCCATTGCGTCCGCGCAGAAAAACGGTGGCTACGCCGCATTCATCGATGCGGAGCACGCACTCGATCCAACATACGCAAAAGCACTCGGAGTCGATACGGACAACTTGATCATTTCACAACCCGATACCGGGGAACAGGCCCTTGAAATCACTGAAGCGCTCATCAGAAGCGGTGCCATCGACATCGTCGTCGTGGACAGTGTCGCAGCCCTCGTACCAGAAGCGGAAATCAGAGGCGACATGGGAAGCTCACACGTAGGGCTTCAGGCCCGTCTGATGTCTCAGGCGATGCGCAAGCTCTCAGGTGCCATCTCAAAATCATTCACCACAGCCATCTTCATCAACCAGATTCGTGAAAAAGTCGGTGTCATGTTCGGGAGTCCTGAAACCACACCAGGTGGACGCGCACTCAAGTTCTACAGTTCCATTCGTGTAGAAATCAGACGCAGTGAGCAACTCAAGATAGGCAACGACATCGTCGGAAACCGCACCAAGATCAAAGTCGTCAAAAACAAAATGGCCCCTCCGTTCAAACGAAGCGAAGTCGACCTCGTGTACGGCGAAGGCATCTCAAGACCGGGAGAAATTCTCGATCTCGCCGTTGAAAACGACCTCGTCAAGAAAAGCGGTTCATGGTTCTCTTATGAAGACAACAAAATCGGTCAGGGAAGAGAAAACGTCAAGCAGTATTTGAAAGACAATCCGGAACTTCTTGACAGCCTTGAAAAACAAATTCGCGACCTTATGCACATATAATGTGAACCGTCCGCAAAATGCGGGCGGTTTTTGTCTATTTAAAGCCACCGGAAATGGGGATTATGTTTGACTTTTAAACTATCCCTACGGTATAATAATTAAGTACACTTTATTCTACTCGTACATTTTACAATTATTGAACAAACGACTTATGTGTTAAATATAGTTGCACACATCATGAAACGGAGGAGTTAATATGGAACCTTTAATATTAATCGTCTCCGGTTTGCTGCTTTTGATCATTGGGATTGCAGCGGGAATTATCGCCCGTGCAATCATTGTTGAAAAAGGCTTTGACAAAGCTCAGGCTCAAGCGAAAAAGATTATTGATGACGCTCAGAAAACGGCTGAACAGAACAAAAAAGAAACGATTCTCGAAACCAAACAGGAGGTTCACTCTTTAAGGGTAGAAGCCGATAAGGAGATTAAGGAACGCAAACAGGAAGTTACGCAAATGGAGCAAAAACTCTTTGAGCGTGAAAAAATTCTTGATAACCGTTCATCAAATCTTGACAAACGCGAAACCAATATCGATCGCAAGGAAGAATCGATTGAGCAGCGCAAAGAAGCTTTAAGCGAACAGGAAAGCAAACTGGACCGATTGGTCAACGAACAAAACGAACGCTTGCAAGAAATCGCAGGATATTCTGCCGAGGAAGCACAAAAACTCATTTTCAAACGAGTAGAAGATGAAATGGGTCGCGAAATCGCACAGTATATCAAGGACGAAGAAGAAAAAGCAAAATCAGAAGCGGACAAAAAAGCCCGCGAACTCATGGCAAACGCCATGCAGAAGTACGCACAGGATGTTACAAGTGAACGTACCGTCAGTGTCGTGAACCTTCCAAGTGACGACATGAAAGGCCGCATCATCGGCCGTGAAGGTAGAAACATCCGTACCATCGAAGCCTTGACAGGGGTCGATCTCATTATTGATGATACCCCCGAAGCCGTCGTGCTCTCAGGCTTTGACCCGATCAGACGTGAAATCGCCAAACGCTCACTCGAAGCCCTCGTGAGTGATGGCCGCATCCATCCGGGCCGCATTGAGGAAATTGTTGAGAAAATGCGCCAGGAAGTGGATCGCTTCATCCGAGACAAAGGTGAAGAAGCCGTATTCGAAGTCGGCATTGGCAAAGTCCATCCCGACCTCGTAAAATACCTCGGAAGACTTCATTTCCGTACCAGTTACGGTCAAAACGTATTAAGACACTGCGTCGAATGCGCATTCCTGACAGGCAAACTCGCCGTCGAACTTGGCCAGGATGAAATCCTAGCCCGTCGCGCAGCGTTGCTCCATGACATCGGGAAAGCCGTCGACCATGAAATCGAAGGCTCACACGTAGACATCGGCTACAACCTTGCCAAACGCTACAACGAACCTGAAGAAGTCCTTGACGCCATTCGCTCTCACCACGGAGACAACAAGGCAACCACCATCATCGCGGAGCTCGTAGCTGCGAGTGATGCCCTGAGTGCCGCAAGACCAGGTGCGAGAAGCGAATCGCTTGATAACTACATCAAACGTCTCGAACACCTTGAGAAAATTTCTGGTGACTTCGAAGGCGTTGAACAGGCTTACGCCATTCAGGCGGGTCGCGAAGTTCGCGTCCTTGTAAAACCTGACAAGATTGACGATACCATGGCGCATAAACTCGCCCGTGATATCAAGGCCCAGATTGAGGATCAACTCTCATATCCGGGTACCATCAAAGTCACTGTCGTAAGAGAAACCCGCGCACAGGACATTGCCAAATAATCAAAAAAAGCCTTCCTTTTTTGGAAGGCTTTTTAGAAGGTGAAACCCATGGAACACTTTGACATTTACGATAAAAAGGGAAACTTCCTGCATAAGACCGCCAAGCGAGGCACCCCGCTAAACAAGGGGGAGTACTTCATGGTCATTCATGTGTGGATTGAAAGAGAAGACGGACGGTTTCTCATTCAAAAACGCGCCAAGAAAAGCGACCCGATTCCCCATCAGTGGGCGATTACGAGCGGTGTCACCTCTCAAGGTGAAAGCCCCGTTCAAGGCGCCATTCGCGAAGTAAAGGAAGAACTCGGTCTCACACTTGAACCGGGTGATCTCGAAGAGCGCGCACGCATCGTCTCACATGATGAGAGCTATCACACCATCACCCATGTCTATCATACCACCAAGGCCCCTGACATTGATGATCTCAAATTTCAAGAAGTAGAAGTCCTTGATGCGAAGTATAGAAGCCTTGCTGAAATCAAGACGATGATTGAAAAGGGCGAATTTTGGAATTATCCTGAACTTCTGAACGAAGAAAACTATTTTTCCATTCTAGAAAGAGGGTCCCTATGAACATACTCTATCTCGGAGACGTATATGGTGAGAGAGGCATCAAGGCGATTGAGAAGTTTTTGCCGAAAGTAAAAACAGACCATCCCTATGACTTCCT
>JBNJEC010000061.1:0-6281 GCA_051745505.1 Bacillota bacterium | reverse complement strand
GAACTGGGCGATTCTTTGTCTGGCGGACAGAAACAGCGCATCGCCATCGCCCGCGCCATGCTCAAGGACGCTCCAATTCTCTTGCTTGATGAAGCGACCAGCGCACTTGACACCGAAAGCGAAAAGATGATTCAAAAGGCGCTTGAGCCAATGCTCGAAGACAAGACTTCCATCATCATCGCCCACAGGCTTTCCACCATCCGTCACGTAGACAGAATCTATGTCATCGACGGTGGAGAAGTCAAGGAACAAGGCACGCACACATCCCTCCTAAGACAAAACGGTCTTTACAGCAAACTCTACAACGAAGAGGTTCAAAAAGGCGGTGAGAACGATGCATAAGAAAACCTTCAGACGCATTTTCACTGCGATGAAAGGCGTGAGAAAACTTTATTTTATCGGTGTCCTCGGCATGAGTCTTGCGATGTTCTTGTTTCAGACACGCATCGCACTCATGTTCAGAACGCTTTTTGACACCTTGGAAACCGGTGATTTCAGTACCGCTATTGACAATATCACGGGGGATCTTGTGTTCATCCTGATCACGTTCCTTTTATTTCCGCTTTTTACTTATCTTGCTTACAAGGCTACTGTGCATACGACAGGTTTCATCAGAAAAAAAGCCTTTCACAAACTTACCAAACTTCCAATACAGTACTTCAAGGAACGCCACAGTGCGGAAATCTCTTCAAGACTCACCAACGACATTGCCGAGATGGAACGCGCCTACACCGAGCATCTCATGCGTTTTATGGTCAATCTCATTACCGGTATTGGGACGGGAATCGTGATGTTTTTCATCGAATGGCGTCTCGCATTGTTTGCCTTGATTGGTGCACTCGTATCTTACGGATTCAACTCACTATACGCAAAGCGCTTGAGACACGTATCAAGAAACGTTCAAAAGCATCTTGGCATTCTCAATACCAAACTTAGCAACATCATTTCAGGCATACGGGTTATTCGCATATTCAATATCCAGACGCATATTCTCAACAAATTCATCAGGAGCAACGAGGATGTTTACAAACACTCAAAGGACAAAATCAACAAACAGGCTACCATTGACGGGCTCAATGCGCTCCTTGGGGTTGCCAGTTTCATTGGTCTCACGGGGTTTGGGGCTTACCTTGTGCTAAACGGGCTCACCACCGTAGGGGTCATCATCGCCATAGTCCAGCTTCAAAACGGTGTTACTTCTCTGATAAGAAGCCTTGGCACATTCATCTCAAGCATGCAGTCCTCCCTCGCCGCAGGTGAGAGAGTGTTTGAAACCCTGGACGAAGACGAAGAACCAAAACACTATGCCTATGTCCCTTTGAGCATGCGTGAAGCTTCCGCTTTGGAATTGGACGGTATTCGTTTCGCTTACGATGAAGCCTACGTGCTAAACGGCATTTCTCTAACCCTTAAAAAAGGGGAAACCGCAGCACTCGTCGGCCCTTCAGGCGGAGGCAAGTCCACTCTTTTCAAACTGCTTCTTCAATTTCACGAAGCAAACGCAGGCAGCATGGTCATCAACGGAAAAAACCCCAAAACAACCCCCCTCAAAGCCATCAGAAAGTCGATAAGCTACGTACCACAAGACGCCCATGTATTCCAAGGAACGGTAAGAGAAAACATAGCCTACGGCGCCCTGGACAAGGATGAAACAGCCATCATAAACGCCGCAAAAGACGCCAATGCCCACACGTTCATCGAGTCGCTTAAAGACGGCTACAATACAGTAATTGGTGAAAACGGAACAACCCTCTCAGGCGGCCAAAGACAGCGCATCGCCATCGCACGTGCCATCTTGAAGGACGCTCCCATCCTTCTTTTGGATGAAGCCACAAGCGCCCTTGACAACACCAGTGAGAAAATCATCCAGGAAGCACTCCTCAGGCTCATGGAAAACAAGACCGCTCTCATCATCGCCCACCGGCTTTCCACCATCAAGCATTCAGACACCATTTTCGTGATTGACGAGGGCAAAGTCAAAGAAAAAGGCAGCCACCAAGCCTTGATGAAAAGCAAAGGGCTCTACGCTGAATTGGTCGAGAACCAATTGAAACCCGCTTAGCATAAACAAACGGAATCCCAAAGCACTGAAACACTTCGGGATTCCGTTTTTATTGTCAAAGGAGCGTTTAAGAATGGTTCTTATTTTGATGATCATTGAGGGCCTGATAGAACATCCTTTCAAGACGCTCCGTGCTTTTTTCAAGCGTGAAACGCTTTGCATACTCAATGTAGGATTTGGAGAGCGCTTCTCTTTCGTTTGGATGATTCAATAGATAATCGATCTTTTCAGCCAAATCGGATGGGGTGTTTTTCTCAAAGAGATTCGCTTCACTGAGTGCGAACTGGTTGGTGGCACTCTTCTCGCTGTCACTGATGATGGGAACCAGGCCACAACTGAACGCCTCAATGCAGGATATCGCTTCTATTTCGATGTCGGAAGCATGCACATACAAATCGGAATAATTGATGACCTTCTGAAGTTCGTCCTGTTCATAAAACGCCATAATCGGTTGGTTCGTAAGTTTCTTCCCCATTGACTCAATCGTTTTCCTGTTCGGGCCTTTCCCTGCGAAGACGATTTGAATGTGCGCTTCATGTTCAGACTTTTTTACGGCTTCAATCACAAGATCCTGTCTTTTCTCACGTGAAAATCTACCTATCATCAAGAGGACATGCTTGTCTTCAAAAGATGCTGGTTTCTGTGTGGGTTCTGGCTTGAATCTAAGAGAAACCCCATTGGAAATGACGTGCAGATTTGATGTGTAGTGACGTTTCCTCAGTTCTTTGGCGATCATCTCCGAGGGACATCGAACGTGTGTGAATTGGTCATAAAACCGTCTGAATATACGATAAAGCGCATTGTTTAAAAGGTTGAACCGTTCGAGACGAAGTGTGGATGTGACGTTTTCAGGTTGCAGATGAAATGCCGCAGTGGTAGCGATTCCCATCCTGTTGGCCATCTTCTTCGCTTTCTTCTGAAGCTTGAAGGGCAGTAAAAGATGAACCACGTCACTGTCTTCAATCGCGGCTTTTATGACGTTTTTCTTCGCTTTCGCGAGGTACATGCCCTGCGAACGGGATATCTGATAGAGGGGAAACCACTTGCGGTAGCCCGTTGAGTAGAGTCTTTCGCCATTTGACGAGCTTCCGGTTAGGACTTTCACTGAGTGTCCTTTTTCTCTCAACGCTTTGACACTGCGCATGGCGGTCATGGTCGTTCCGTTCGTAGACAGTCCGTACGTATCCACCACAAAGGTTATTTTCAAAGGGTTATTCATGGGCGTCATCTTTCAAGGGTTCCATATTGGGAAACCTTTTTTCGATATAGTCATCCGTGAACACTTCATCGTAGATTTCACCCACCGGTGTAAAGGGTTCAATTCCATCGGCACGCAACCCTTGGCGGATGAGGGCTGAGTAGGTAATAAGCATGTTTATACTTAGAAACACGATAAGTATCCTTGTTAGAACAATCCCTGTTTTCCTGGGCATGGCTTCCACCATCTGTGAGAAGGGTGGGTATAGGTAAAACACGATCCCATAAGACATTAGTCCCCAGAAAAGCGCATAGTGTAGGGTTGTCCGCCCATTGATGTCAAACGCCAGATCCGTGTAGTTCCAAGAAACGCTTCCGGTAAAAAACTCCTGAGCGAAATTTGCGGCGTATTCAAACGTACCAAAAAACAGTGCCCCCACGACTATCGCTTTGGGCGCGGATTCAATGTTTCTCAATAATAAAACCCCACATACGACCGCAAGGCCGTAAAGCGGGTTGAAAGGCCCTACAAACACAGCACTCCTGTTTTCATACACACCGTCAGTGATAAGCGTTACAATCTCTTCATACCACGTGCCAACAAGACTTCCCGCAATGAAGACCCAGACAAGCTTGTAAAAAGAAATGCCTTGTGCAAAAGCCGGTTCCTGGTTGCCAACCTCAGTCATGAACATTCCCTCCATTCCCTATTTTCAGTATATCACTTTTTATAAACCCACCAAATAAAACTTTGCGTTCAACACGAAAAACAATGGTATAGTGAAAGTAGATAACTGCGTCTTTAAGGAGGCTCTCATGGATACATTCAATAGTGACCCATCAAAAGCGTTGACACTGGAAGAGAAAGCGTCTTTGACTTCTGGAAAAGGGTTTTGGCATCTCAAAGCAATCGATAGGTTGAACATTCCTTCAATCATGGTTTCAGACGGCCCGCACGGTCTTAGGAAGTCTCTTGAAAGCGAAGGCGGTGACATCTTGGCAAGTGAGCCGGCCACCTGTTTTCCAACCGCAAGCGCCCTCGCAAGCACCTGGGATGAAGCCTTGATTGAAAAGGTCGGAAAAACCATCGGAATTGAAACCAAAAGCAAACACGTCTCAGTATTGCTTGGGCCGGGGGCGAACATCAAACGCCACCCTTATTGCGGGCGCAACTTCGAATATTTCAGTGAAGACCCGCTTTTAAGCGGAAAGATGGCCGCTTCATTCATCAAAGGCGTGCAGTCCAAAGGCGTCGCCACAGCCCTAAAGCACTTCGTCGCAAACAACCAGGAAACAAATAGACTTGTCACAGATGCCGTAATCGACGAGCGGACCTTGAGAGAAATCTATCTTAAAAGTTTTGAAATCGCCCTCAAGGAAGGCGATCCGGCAAGCGTCATGACCGCTTACAACAAAGTGAACGGCACCTACATGAGCGAAAACGGAAGGCTCGTAAACAGTATCCTCAGAGACGAGTGGAACTTTCAAGGCGTCATGATGACCGACTGGGGCGGATGCAACGACCGCGTCAAAGGCATACGCAATGGACAGGATCTGCAAATGCCAGGTACCGGCGGAGATACCGATCAAAAAATTGTGGACGCGATTAAAAACGGATCTCTAAAAGCGGCCACACTCGATAAAACTTCCAAAAGACTGCTGAGTCTCATTGACAGGACCAAACATGTACTCGATGAACAGACGCCCTTTGATAAGCACTCGCACCATGAATTCGCCAAAAAAGTCGCAGCCGAAGGCATGGTCCTTCTTAAAAACGATCACGATATTCTACCGCTTGATAGAAATGAATCCATCGCTCTGATAGGCGATTTTGCCAAGCATCCACGTTATCAGGGAAGTGGTTCTTCACAAATCAATCCCACGCGTGTGGACACTGCGCTTGACGCATTTGAAAAAATTGCGGGAGAAAACGTAACCTACGTTCGAGGCTTTGATGCGAACAGTGATGAAGTGAACGTCTCTTTCAAGAACTCCGCCGAAAACGCCGCACGCTCCGCTCATAAGGTTGTGCTCATGCTTGGACTTCCCGATCACTACGAATCGGAAGGCTTTGACAGAACACACCTGTCCCTTCCAAAAAATCAGCTGGATCTCATAGAGCTCATACTCAGCGTCAACAAAAACGTCATCGTGACTTTATCCAACGGCGCACCTGTGGCGTTGCCTTTCAATGACGAGGTTCCCGCCATTTTGGAGACTTATCTCAGTGGACAGGCCGGAGGCGCTGCCATGGTCGATATCCTTTATGGAGAAGAAATACCAGGGGGAAAGCTCGCTGAAACCTTTCCCGAAAAAGCTGAAGATCTCCCTTCTGACACTCATTTTCCAGGAACTTCCCGCCAAGTGCTTTACAAGGAAGGGCCCTACATTGGGTACCGCTACTATGAAACCACGGGCGAGAAACCCCTTTACCCGTTTGGCCATGGGCTTTCTTATGCCTCTTTTAAAATCAGTGATGTCACTTGCGATACACTAGAACTTCAAAAAGATGATTCGTTAACCCTTTCTTTGAGCATTGAAAATACAGGCAGGCTCCCCGGCAAGGAAACCGTTCAGATTTACGCCGGCATGCACGACAGCAAGCTATCACGGCCTGCGAAGACACTCATTGCATTCAAAAAAGTCACCCTGGATCCACAAAAAAGCACAACAATGACGTTCACCATCCCATACCCTTCCTTAGAATATTTTGATGTGGAGCTTGGAAGATTCACTGTGGAAGACGGGCTTTATCTATTCATGGTCTCAACATCTTCAAGCGTCGTCCATGACAGCAAGTCCATCCTCGTGAAGGGCCATGAACCCCCTGTTGAAGATTCCGTATACAAAGCACCTGGATCAGACTTCAATCCCAGTGAAGAAGCCTTCGTCAAACGTCTTGGACATGCCATTCCCAAATCCCCTCACACCAAGCCTTACCATTACAATTCCACGCTCGGTGAATTGAGTGAGACCCTTATTGGCAAAATACTCAGACGACAAGTGAGAAAAAAGATGCGCG
>JBNJEC010000060.1:0-6316 GCA_051745505.1 Bacillota bacterium | reverse complement strand
CACCCTCACCTTCGAACAGCGCAACTACTTTGAAGAAGGCGACATGCTCGAGCGTTTCTCACCTTCAGGGGAGGCCCTCACTTTCCAGGTTAGAAACCTGCAGACCAAAGACGGAGAAAAAGTCGCCGTCGCCCGTCATCCCAAACAAATGCTTACCATGGATGCACCCTTTGAAATGGGTCCTTACGACATCCTGAGAAAAGTGCAATCTTAAAATTGCCACCGCATATAAAACGTGATACAATACCCTTAACCTAGGAGGAATACTTATGGAAAACAACACCTATCAACTGACTCTAGCGGGGAAGAAAAAACTCGAAGAAGAGCTTGAACGCCGCAAAACCGAAGAACGCGAACGCATTCTCGAGGCATTGAAAGAAGCCCGTGCACAAGGGGACCTTTCAGAAAACGCCGACTATGACGCAGCGCGTGATGACCAGGCTCGAAATGAACAAAGAATCCGCGAAATCGAAAACATCCTGAAACACGTTGAAATCATCGAAAGCAACGGCACCGATGCGAAAAACCTAGTCGCAATCGGTAAGACCGTCACGCTTAAAATCAATGATAAAGACCCTGAAGACTACACCATCGTAGGCTCACTCGAAGCCGATCCCTTCAACAAGAAGATTTCAAACGAATCCCCTGTTGGACGCGCCGTCATCGGACATAAAAAAGGCGAAACCGTGCCCGGACGTACCGACGCTGGAAAAGTCATCAACATCAAGATCGTAGACGTCAAAGTTCCTAACTAACACATGAAAAAGAATGGCTTCCATTCTTTTTTTCATATGGAGGAATCCCCATGAACATCTCAATCATCTTCGCAATGGACAGTGAACTCGAAGCTTTTTTGACGCTTTTTGATTCTGTAAAGACGAGCCATATTGGAAACCACAAAGTCTATACCGTGAGTGAAAAAGGCCACCGGGTAACCATGATCAAAAGCGGCATCGGAAAAGTCCACGCCGCGCACATCACCACCCTCTATCTCAGTCATGAACGCCCCGACTTGCTTATCAACATCGGCGTTGCGGGTGGCATCAACACGGACATAGGGGACATCGTGGTTGCCAAAGACGTCATGTATCACGACGTCGATGTGCGTGCTTTTGATTATGAATACGGTCAGATTCCTGAAGCCCCCGTCCATTTTGAAGGCGACAAGGACGCTTACGACCTGGCGACGGACACGCTTGACAAACTCGGTTTTCCTTATAAAAAGGGCCGCATCGTATCAGGGGATGTCTTTTTGAACAATGTCGGCCAGATCAACCCCGCCCTTGATATGAGTGATGTATACGCCGTCGACATGGAAGCCGCGGCCATCGCGCACGTGGCCTACCTTGAAAACGTGCCTTTCATTACGCTCAGAAGCATCTCAGACACCCTGGATTCAGAGACTCAGATGGATGAGTACGATGGTCACATGGCCTTGTCCGCGACCAAGGTCGCCAAAGCCTTGAAAGCCATCATCGCCAAGGTGGTCTGACATGCTTGATATGCCCGTAAAAATCGTCAAACGGAAAAAACAGAAAACCATCAGGGTCCACGCGAAACACGACCACTACCTCGTGACCGCCCCTAGGAGAATGGCGAAACGCCACATCGACGCCTTCATCAGGGAAAACGAACGCGCCATCAAGGCGCTTCCAAGAGTGGTGAATCCAAAAGACACGCTCTACCCCTCTGAATATTTCACCCTGTTTGGTGTTCAAAAACCTTTGTCCATCGAAAAGGGGAGCGAGGATGAACTCATAGACCTAGAAACCCACTATGTGTTCAAAACGAGAAGACGCACGGACGCCTCCATCGCCAAAGGCCTTGAAACCCTTATCGACAGAATGCTCAAACGTGAACTGAGAATTATCCATCAAACGTACAAGGAAGAGTTTCCAAAACTTTGTGATTTTGATGTTTTGTTCAAGACCCGTTACATGAAAAGCCGGTTTGGCAGTGCCAACCCCAGAAGCAAGACCATCACGGTGAACCGCGTGTTCATACACTACGAAAAGAAGTATCTCGCGTATATCTACGCCCATGAAATCACGCATTTCACCCACCCGAACCATTCACCTTCCTTTTACAGAAGTCTTGAACGTCTGTACCCTGATTACAAGACAATGCGCAGGGAACTGAGAAACGCACATACAGCCTATACGACCATGCATCCCTAAGCCGTTCTACATGAACGGTTTTTTGATGCGTCAAGCGTGAGATTAAGCACACAATACGTGACAAATCGACACTTATTTAGTATACTATTTAAGAAGGACTAGGAGGCACGACATGATTCACATTTTCTTACCGTATAAAAAGTTCATCCCCAAATGCAACGTCCGAAGAATCGAAGACATTGATTTCGATTTTTTTTACAAGGAAGGCAAAAGACTCCTGCTTCTGGATATAGACAATACCCTGATGCCTTATGATCAGACACTGCCTCCACAAGAACTCGTGGCCTTTTTGGAAGGCCTCACCAAAAAGGGCTTTGAAATCGTGCTTGTATCCAACAACAACCGCGGACGCATAGAACCGATCGCCCGTGCGCTTGACTTACCAGGCATATGGCACGCGAAAAAACCCCTGAAAATGGGCTTTAAAAAAGCGCTCAGACTCAAAAACAAAAGATTTGAAAAACCGCAAACCCTCGTCATAGGCGACCAGATCATGACCGATGTATTCGGTGCGAACCGAACAGGTATTGATGTGTGCCTCGTCAAACCCATCAAGAAAAAAAGCGAAAAATGGTATACGAAACTCAACCGCAAGGTTGAAGAAAAAATGCTAGAGAAAATTGCTAGGAAAGACCCGGATCACTACTTCAAGCTTGATCTGGACGAAAGGTGATTCCATGCCCAATGAAAAAAACATCCGCTGCATAGGCTGCGGCGGCATTCTTCAAAACGAAGACGAAAAGAAACCCTTCTACACCCCGAAACCGATTAAGGAAGACGAAGAGATTTACTGCAAGCGTTGTTTCAGAATGCGCAACTACGGTGAAGTCATTCCGACTCAACTCAACGAAGACGACTACAGACAGATGCTTGATCAGATTGATCACGACGCACTCATCGTGAAAGTCATCGATCTTTTCGATATAGAAGGCTCCATCATTCCCTCCATTGCGAAACTCCCGAGTTCGGGCCGCGTGTTCATTGTCGCGAACAAGCGAGACATCCTGCCGAAGAACATAAGGGATTCGAAGATCGAACACACGCTTAGAAAGGTGCTTTCAGACTACGGCATCAAGCCGATAGACATCGTCATCGTCAGTGCCAAAAAGAACTGGAACATCGATCAGCTGATGGACAAACTCGTAAGCGCCGCACACGGACGAGACATGTATCTGGTCGGTGCGACCAACGCAGGGAAATCCACACTGCTCAACCACATGATTCAGGCAAGTGCGGAAAAAAGCGTTTCACCGATTACGACGTTTTACGCAACCGGCACCACACAGGGATTCATTCCGATTCCCTTTGAAAACGCCACGCTTTATGACACCCCGGGCCTCTTCAAGTCCAACCATTTGAGCAGTTATCTGGACTACAAAAGTCAAAAGGCCGTGCAACCCACCAAGGAAGTCAAACCCCTCGTTTACCAGCTTGAAGTCAACCAGACAATATTCCTGGGCGGTCTCGCCCGTCTTGATTTCATCAAGGGACTTCCTAGCTCATTCGTGGTCCATGTCAGTGAAAACGTCGCGGTTCACAGAACCAAGATGCTCAATGCGACCGACTTTTACAACAAGCACGTCGCAGAACTGCTCACCCCACCGTTTGAAAAGGAAAACGAACTCAAGTTCAAGGTTCATCAGTTCCCCCTTGATCGTGAACAGAAAAGAGACATCGTCATTCCTGGCCTTGGCTTCATCACCGTCAAAGGCTCAGGCATTGTAAGACTATATACACCGTATGGCATTACGGCATACCAAAGAGAGGCGTTGATTTAATGATACTCGCAGAAGTCAAAAAAGACGTCGACAGCGTATTCGCTGAAGACGAAGAAAGACTCAAACACATCTACGGCGTGAGAAGTACCGCCGTTATTCTTGCGCACCAGCACGGTGCGTCCATGGAAAACGTGGAAATCGCCGCACTGCTTCATGACATCACGAAGCACTACAGTGAAGAAGAACACAAGGAAATCATCGAAAAACACTACGGCAAAGAGACTTTGAAGAATTTCCCCGAGCCAGTATGGCACGGTTTTTCAGCCGCGGCGCTTGGAAAAGAACACTACGGTGTCAAAAACCCAGACATCATCAAAGCCGTTGAAAGCCACACCATAGGCCGTCCCGATATGGGCATCCTTGAAAAGATACTGTTCGTCGCCGATTACATCGAACCGAACCGTCCTTATGAAAACAGCAAGGAAGTCTTCAAAATCGCGTTTGACAACCTTGATCTCGCCATCTTCAAGGCGATAGACCTCTCCATCGAACTCTTTGAAAACAAGGGTGAAGCGATTCCGGATCAGGCCTACGAAGCCCGCGAATTCTATAGGGACATCGTTACGGAGGGCACCAATGGATAAACTCACACTCATCAAAGATACTTTGGAAGATCTTCAGCTTGAAGACATCATCGTCTATGATGTGAAAGGCCAGAACCCTTTCTTCGACTATTTCATCATCAGCAGTGCGAAGAACCCAAGACAATTGAGAGCGGCAATTCTGCGCGTCAAGAACGCGCTTGATGAAGCAAACCTTCCAAGCCCAAGCATCGAAGGCAAGGACAGCGACTCATGGGTTTTGATCGACGCGTCCGATATCATCGTAAACGTCTTCAGCAAAGAAGAACGTGAATACTACAACATCGAAAAAATGTGGCACGACGTGCCCAGACTCGAGGATACAGAGTGAAGCCTTATACCCTGCTTGCGCCGATTTATGAAGCAAGCATGGACGAAGCGCTTTTCAAACAGATTCTCTACACCATCAAACCCTATTTGAAAGGTGACTTGCTCGATCTTGGGTGTGGCAGCGGAGCCATGGCTCGCGCCGTAAGTGAAGATGTCAAAAGCGTGGACGCGTGTGACATCGATGAAACGATGCTTGAAAACGCACGGAAAAAAGCGGAAGCTGAAAATCTTTCCATCAATTTCTTCATCCATGACATGCATGAGAAACTGGACAAGCAGTATGACATTGTCCTTGCGACTTTGGACGTATTCAACCACGCACCGGATTTCGACCACTTCAAAAAAGCGTTCATGAACGCGCTTGACGCGCTCAAACCCGGAGGCATTCTCGTCTTTGACGTCCTGAGATGCGACTTTATCAAGACTTACCGGGATTTTGAAGAAACCATCGACACCAACGAAGGCCCCCTTCTTTGGAAAGCGAATCTGCTCGATGACGACTGCACTGTAAAACACACCTTTGAAATCGGAGACAAAACTTCCAGTTTGACTGAAAGAAGCTATTCCGAGAAAAAAATCGTGAAACTCTTCAAAAAAGACAAGAACATCCAGGTCCTCAAACGAGAAATCTTTGAAGACCGCATGCTCTTCATGATTAAAAAATACGATTAAGATGCAGGAGAAATTCTGTATCTTTTTTTATGAGTGATATAGAGGTGTCTGAAAACTATACTTAATTGTCTTTTAATGTTATAATAATTATATAATAATTATTGCATAAAGAGGTGAGATGATGCAAACCCCCTCCATCAGAAGCTTTTTCAACGAAAGAGAACCTATCATAAAAAGTGAACTTGGAAATGCCCTGAACATCACCAACCCAAACACATTGAACCAGACGATTTCTTATCTGGTTTCTTTTGGCATATTGAAGCGCTTTGAAAATGGTCTTTATTTTATTCCCAGCTCCGATGAGAAGTTCGCGCATTTGACCCCTTCATTAAAGGATATTCTTTACAAAAAGTATCTCATGCATTTCAATGGAATCAAAACAGGGGCCCATCTTCTTTACAAGTACAAGTTTACATCTCAGGTGTCTTCATACTACGAGCTATTGACCAATAATGTGTCACCATCAACCAGGTCTAAAAAACTTTACGGAGGCAAGGTTATCGTCTCATACCCCCCGTTGAAATTGAGTGAAGACACTATCAACTACTTTGAATTCCTAGAGCTTGTCAAACAAGTATACTTTGGTAGGCTTTTGAACAACACAACAAAGAAACAGTTGTTTGAGATCATGAATCAAATGCATTTGAATAAAAAAGAAATTTCAAGACTTGGTCAGTATTATATGGGTAAAAGGTATTCTGGTTTCAGAATGCTTATAGAGGAGATTACCCAGAATGAAGTTGCACAAAAATAAGAAGCTGTTTCAAAATTATATTGC
>JBNJEC010000059.1:0-6362 GCA_051745505.1 Bacillota bacterium | reverse complement strand
GACACCGAGCAAAAGTGCGATGACCGGCAGTTTGGCTCCGCAGGGAATGAATGGTGTGAGCAGAATTGTCATGCGTCTTTGACGCGTATTCTTGATGGTCCGTGCAGCCATGATTGCGGGAATGCTGCAGGCGGTGCCTACATACATCGGAATGATGGATTTCCCAGCAAGCCCGATTTTTTTGAAATACCTATCCATAAGAAGCGCCACACGTGACATGTAGCCGCTGTCTTCAAGCAGATGAAGCAAGAAGAACAGAACCATGATGAGTGGCAAAAAACCGATAACTGCGGTGAATCCTCCGATGATTCCTTCAATGATGAGCCCTTCCAAAATCGCTCCTGAGCCAATTGAATCAAGTCCTTGTTCAATCCACTTAGCAACCATTCCAAACGCGACTTCGATGTAATCGCGTACAAGGGGGCCTACCCATACCTGGGAGATGGTGAATACCAGCCACATGATGAGCATGAAAATCAGTAAACCTATGTATTTATGAGCAAACAGCCTGTCAAGCTTGTCTGTAAATCTAGTGGCACCCGGACGATGGCTTGTCGTGGTGGCCTTTTCTACGAGGTCTTTTACCTCTTTTCTTTCTTCTTGTTCCACGGGGTGTTTTCTCTCCTTTTTCAAGGGCGGTCATCACAAGATTTTTGAGGCCCTTTTTTCTGTCAGCTTTCGTGAATATTACGGCGCACTCCAAGTGCTCCGAAAGGATTTTGGTGTCAATGGTGGTTTTTCGGCGTTCAACGATGTCGGACTTGTTCAAGGCCACAACAAGCGGAATACCGAGTTTCTTGAGTTCAGTCGTAAGATAGAGACTCCGTTCAAGATGCGACGCATCGACAATGTTGATAATGACATCGATGTTTTCACGATGTATGAAATCCGAAGCCTGCTGTTCGTCTTTGGTATAGGCTTCTAGGCTGTAGACACCTGGAAGGTCTACAATGAGGACATCCTCATCAATGGTGTTGAATCGTCTTTTGAGGTAGGCTTCCTTTTTTTCAACGGTGACACCCGACCAGTTGCCGACTCTTTCAAGTTTCCCTGTGAGGGCGTTGAACACGGTGGTTTTACCGCTGTTTGGATTGCCTGCCAAAGCGATTTTGATCATAAGGGTCTGACCCTGATTTTTTTTGCAAGATCTCCGGCCATGCCGTAACGTGCATCTTTGATATTGACAACAAAGTTGCCGGCCAGCTTGGAAATCAGAGTGATTTCCTCACCTTCGCTAAGCCCCAGGTTAGAAAAAAAACGATTGGTCTCTGAAGAGCCCAAAAGTTCAGTGACTATGTATGTCTGGCCTTCTTGACCATCCGAGAGTTTCATAAGCATCCCACCAAACATGTATTTGTTTATGTTAATTATAATGAACTTACATAAGCACTTTAACATAAAGGGTCTTCAAAGTAAAAGAAAAACATAATTTTTATAATTAGTATTACAATCTAGTTTGTAATAACAAGCAACACTTTTAAAGCGCTTGGTTGAGCGGTGGTTAAAATTGTTATTGGTTCTTATTTGTAATGATTACACCCGATGTTCGCACCGTATCTGTGATACAAAAAACAGACCCCGTTTTCGGAGTCTGAGTGTATTAAGGCTATATAATGTGTTATATATAAACATTATTCAGTATCAAAGGTTTGAATCAGTTCATCGAGCGGTTTCGGAGTAGCATAGTAAAAGCCCTGAGCGTAGATGCCTTTGAGTTTTTGAAGGATTTGGCTGCTGGCTTCATCCTCGACGCCTTCTGATATGACTTCATAGCCGAGCTCGTGTGCGAGGTTGATGGTGCTTTTGACAATCCGCATCATGGAGTCGTCTTTTGCGACTTGGGAGATGAAATATCTGTCTATCTTGATTGAGTGAATGGGGAATCGACTGAGGTAAGCAAGTGATGAATACCCCGCGCCGAAATCATCTATCGAGATTCTGATGCCTAATTTCACGAAACGATCAAGAATTCCATGACTTTTTTTGGGTTCTATCATCAAGGCGGACTCGGTGATTTCGAAGATGACCTTTTCAGGATTGACATCGATTTTGTCGATGATTTTTACGGTTCGCTCGTAAAAGTCAGGATCATACAGATTCTTTGCCGAGATGTTGATTGAGACATCCAGATTTACATTGTGCTTTTCAAAGGTCTTGATGGCTTTGAGGGCGTTCTCGATAACCCAGTTTGTGAGTGGGTGAATCAGTTTTGTCTTCTCTATGAGCGGAATGAACTCACTTGGAGATACACGGCCAAGTTTTGGGTGTGCCCATCTCAAAAGCGCCTCTACTGCAAAAGGCTTGCCTGAACTTATTTCAACCTGCGTTTGAAAGACCAGAGAAAGCTCATCATTGTAAAACGATTCATTGAAACGGGCTATCAGATCGTACTCTTTTATCTTTTGGTTCAATTCGTTGTCCTTGATGGCGTAAGGCAGGTTGTTCTCCTGTGCTTGTCTTGCAAGGGAATCAGAGACACGGTAGCTCTCCAGGGTGTCGCAGGCGTCTTCATCCTTGATGACACTCAATCCAAGCGAGACATCGAGATAGGTCGGGGTTCCATCGATGGACTGACTGCTGGTAATCAGGGTGAGCAGGGCATTGGCGTCTTTCTCAAGTTTCCTGTGTTCCTTGACAATCCAGAGTTTGTGCGTATCGCCTTGCACAACCACCTGGATGTTCAAATCAGAATATCTGATTTCCTTGTAGAGGCCATATAGGATTCTGTTGTACACATCCGTACCAAGGGCGTCAATGACATCCTGGTGGTTTGTGATTAGAACGGTGACAATGGTTTTTGGACCCTTGGGAAGGCGCTTGCAAAGTGCCTTGATGGCATTGGTGTTCGGGATGGCTGTCTCTGCATTGTAAAGAATCATGCGACGAATGGTTTCGCCTCTTTTTTTGATGCGGTCAACCCCATACCCTGACAAGGCGCCGGTCCCAGCAAAGATAAGAAGGCGAAAAAGCCAGTTCACAAGGGGCTGGGTTTCATTGGTAACTACGGAAATCGGCATTAAGGGTCCCAAGATGATGCCCGCAACAAGGCCTACAAGAAGGCCCCCTTTGAGCCCGAACAAAATCCCCGCCAGAAGGATGGGAATGTACATGGAGTGAGAATAGACATACTTGATGCCACCGGTCGCGTAAACAAACCAGTAAACAAGCGGAAGCATTAAACCGATGATTGTTCCGTAAATCAGTTTTCTTTTAAGTGACAAATTTGTGGTGGCCCAGTTAGACAAGGTATCTTCTTGCATGATATAACCCCCAAGTGACTGTATCAGTGGTTTGATGTTTGATGCGTTTTCACGGCGTTCAAGACATTTTCAATGACCTGGTCTATGTATCTCGGTTTCTTGTTTCGAGGAAAACGGACGCTGCCCGCGTTAACGATTTTTGAATGTGGCATTTTGGAAAGGCTCGTCATTTTCTTGATGGCTCTGTTTCCGCCAAGCCATCTGTGAAGTGCCCCCGTAGAAAAAAGAATGAGTTTGTCACAATCAAGGGGTTGCACCTGATAGAGGTACTCACTCATGACCAAAGAAAGGGTGAAGCCCCATACCGGGGCACCCAGTATCAGAATGTCATAGCCTTTTGGATCGGGAATTTCACTGAGTGAAGGAAGGGTTTCCTTCCAGGGTTTTTGGCTCTTGGCGACCACCATCTCAAGCTCAATCGCATGGCCTTCTTCTTTCAAGATATTGTAAATTTCTCTTGCAATGCCAAGGGTGTGGCCGGTCTGTGAATGCACAATCAGTCCTATCTTCATAGTAAGCTCCTTTGAATTGATAAAACCCTTACATTACTATTATAGTTGAATTTTCAGGATTATCAAATCAATTCGCCTAATCGGACAAAAGAAAAGGTACAGCGAATGCACTGTACCTTGAGATGGCGCTATGTGATGCCCAGTTCAGACTTCATGGCCTCAATCAGCGTGTCGATATCCTCTTTTGCAATGTCGTTGTGTGTCACCATGCGCATATATTCGCCTTTGTAACCACCCAGCAGAATGCCTTTGCTTTCAAGTGGTTTTTTAAGCAAATTCAGATTGTAAGAACTTTTTACGAAGACCATGTTGATATCGCGCGCGTCCATGTTGACTTCGAACCCTTCCAGGGTATTCAGCTGATTTGCTAGATAGGTAGCGTTGGCATGGTCACTGTGAAGCCGCTTGGTCATTTCTTTAAGTGAAATGAGACCAGCCGCGGCAAGCACACCTGCCTGACGCATGCCCCCTCCAAGCATCTTACGGTACTTCCTAGCACGGTCGATAAATGCCTTGTCTCCGGCCAGTATGCTTCCTACAGGGGACGCAAGCCCTTTTGAAAGACAGAACATGACTGAATCCACCTGGCTGGTTATTGAAGTCACAGGCACATCAAGTGCGGAAGCCGCATTGAAAAGACGAGCACCGTCAAGATGCATGGGAATGTTGTTATTCCTTGCAATTTTCCTTACGTTTTTCATATAGTCAACAGGCAGGACCACGCCGGTTCCATGGGCGTTTTCAAGGCATATGAGTGCGGTGTCTGGAAAGTGGATGTCCTTGTCTCTGATGGCTTCTTCTATTGATTCACTCGGCATGGCGCCTCTTGTTTCTTCGATGGTGTGAAAATTCACCGAAGAAAGCACGGCGGCCGCACCGACTTCATAGGTTTTGATGTGGCTGTGGGCGCCGAGAATTACTTCATCGCCTTTTCTTGTGTGTGTCATGAGCGCAATCTGATTGCCCATGGTGCCACTGGGCACGAAGAGTGCCGCTTCTTTTCCCACCATGGACGCGGCAATTTTTTCCAGTTCGTTGAGGGTTGGGTCATCCCCATATACGTCATCGCCTACGGGCGCTTCACTCATGGCTTGGCGCATGGCCTTGGTAGGTTTTGTGACTGTATCACTTCTTAAATCGATCATACATCTTCCTCCAGTATTCTTCGTTATTGTCTTTGGTTATCAGAAATCTGTCGTCACTTAAAATCGTCGAGACAAGGGCTTTGACATCAAAGGCTTCGTGCTTGCCCGTATTGAGAAGGTAGCGTTCATTGGGGTTTTCCTCTTCGAATTCCCGTTTGAGGATGATGCTTCTTTTCTTCATCTGTTGTTCGGGTGGTCTCAATAGGTCGCGCTTTTTAAGCACTTCATCCTCGGCCCAAAGCAGAACGTAATTAATCAAGACATCGTATTCGTTTAGGGTTTCCTTGATCCAGGTAAGTCTTGAAGGGAATGTGACATAGTCAATGACGACATCGCCGACTTTCAAGAAATTCCTGGTCAATGCGATGATGTTGTTCCACACCAAATCAAGCTCCTTATCGCTTTTCCAGGGGGGTTCCTGACCACTCACATGCATATCAATCACGTCATCGCCTTTGATGCAGGCGCTCTCATCAATACTTTTGGCGAGTTCACGCGCTACAGTGGATTTCCCAATGCCTGCTGGCCCTGAAATGATGTACACCGTTCTTTTCATAGTGTCCCTCGATGGTTTGACTTAACATAATGGTACCGCAAATATGAAAAAATGCCAAACCCTACTTGTGACAATCAGTCATTTTCATGTTAAGATTGTTTCAAATAAACTAGGAGTGATTGCTTTGAATCCTGTAAAAACAACCAAGGAAAACTTCACCATACGCTTTGCAACAAGAAAAGACGTATCCCTGATCATGTATTTCATCAAAGGCATCGCCAAATATGAACATATGGAAGACGAAATCATTGCAACCGAAGCTTCACTGGAATCGTCGCTTTTTGATAAGAATCAAGCCGAAGTGCTTATCGGCGAGGAAAACGGCAAGCCTGTTGGCTTTGCGCTGTTCTTTGAAAGCTATTCGACCTTCAAAGGTCGCGCCAACCTGTTTTTAGAAGACATCTTTATTGATGAGCCCTACCGCAACAAGGGCTATGGACGCATGCTTCTTTCCTATCTTGGGGAGCTTGCCTTGAAACGCGACGCAAAAAGACTTGAATGGCTTTGCCTTGATTGGAATACACCGTCAATCGAATTTTACAGGAAAATGGGTGCCAAACCTCTTGATGACTGGACGATTTTCAGAGTGAGCGCAGACAATCTTAAAAATCTTGCGACCCTGTACAAACAATAGAAAAAAAGACAGTGATTATAACATTTGTGTTAATCACTGTCTTTTTATATAAATATTCCTAGTCAGTTCTTTTAAACCCTGCCTTATAGGCGGATTTTAACTCAGTATTTATTTTTTTATTTACTCTGGAAGAACTAGATTGAGCAGAATGCCTGTCGTAGCTGCCAGAGCCATGCCTGATATGTTTGTGATTTCATTTATTTCTATCATCGCCCCTCCAAGACCGATGACGAGAATGACGGAGATAATGATGAG
>JBNJEC010000058.1:0-6434 GCA_051745505.1 Bacillota bacterium | reverse complement strand
ACAAGCGCGGTCTTCGCGTATTGTTTGATGATTGTGTCAACATCGGTCTTGATGGAGCCTTCGAAAACACCTTTGAGTGCGGCGGGCAGATCCTCATCATGGCGAAGCGCCATCTTGAGACGGTTACGCTCGGCATCTGTGATGTGCTTGCTTTTCATGATGGTCTTTGCGGAGCGTTTGTATATGCGGATGTTCTTGTCTTCGTTTTCAAGCGCGTTGATCTTGAAAGTCGGTGCGAACATGATGATACGCAAAGGATTCAACACCAGTACTATGAAAAGAATCGCCGCAACACCGTAAAAGCCGTATTCCACGTATGGATGGATTTCTCTCATTTTCAGTCCGACGTCGAGCACGTTTGACACAAGTATGAAAAGGAATGTGATAAAAAGGCCTATTCCTATCATGATATAAAATGTTTTTCTCTTCATAACCTATCCCTCGTTTTTATATGACTTGGTGAAACTGTTTATCAATCGAATCTTACGTAACAGACAAGCCCTTTTTGGTCTGTCTTCTTGAACCCGTGCAGTTCATAGAGCCTGTGGGCGCCTTGGGCGTCCACGTCTGTGAGAAGCACTTTTTGTCTCACATGCTCAAACGCTTTTAATACGGTTTTCATAAGGGCGCTTCCAACCCCTTTTTTGGTATATTCAGGGTCAACGAGAACGTCCTGGATATAAAGAATGTGCACGTCGTCACTTATGACACGCGCGAGGCCGACAAGTCGATTGAATTCGTATGCGCCATATACGGCGGTGGAATTTTCAAACATGCGTTTGAACCCATCCATATCCTTGAGATACATGTCCCAGTGGTTTTTTCTGTAGAGTGCCTTCAGTTGATCGACATCGAAGGGCTCAATCAATTTGATTTCCAAAACTATCATTCCGTTTCACGATTTGACTTCTTTTGATACCTTATACAGCTTTATTGTAACAAATATAAAGGGTTAACGCTATCAAACGTTAAAGAAAAGCGATACCTTGAGGTATCGCCAAATCATTGCTGGTTGAATGCATGGTTTTTCGGAGTATCGTATGATTCAATCTTTTCGCTACGCATGAAGAGGATTCGAATGAATACATTGAAAAAGAGAAACAAAGTAGTGATGGGTACGCCTCCCAAGCGATTGAACGGGCTTAAAATCCTGGTGAGTTTTTGTAAAAAGGGTCCATTGTTGGATAAGATTGGATTCGGATTTATAACAAGATATAATACCAAAAACAGGATTAGTGAAGACATGATGAGCAAGATGAGTTGAACCGGATCCCTTCTGATTTTCAGCTTGAAGACGGGCATGAGAACGATTCCTGCGGCTTGAAGTGCAATCAGGCCCCCAAAGAACCAAAGGGAACTTGGGAGGAAACTGTTTGCGAAAACAGTGATCATCGCAACTGGCGACGCACCGAAAAAACTAAAAATTTCAAGTGTGTAGAGCCCCCATAGAAATGGCGTAAGGATTCCATTGAGAGAAACCATCATGAAGACAAGGTAAAGATTCGTCATCACATACACTTCTTTTGACATCGTATTCGGATGGGCATTCTTGTATTTGAGGAAAGCCATGCCAATGATCAGCACACTTGAAAAGAAGAGAATAAGCGTAAAAACCATCATCATGAGCGAAATGAACGGTCCAAGTCGATAAAGGCTGAACCCGAACCTTTGCAGGGAACGCACGAGCGTTCCAAAAACGATAAACGGGATCAAAAGCGCGGACGCGACTATGAACATGCGCTTGAAATAAAGGGTGTCTACATAGCTGCGAGACGCTTCAGGTGTGTGAACCACTCTTTTGTCGTATGACTGTGACGTCGCTTCATAGGGATTCGACGCATCCGCATCGTCTTCCAAAAAGACATTGGGTGAAACGCCAAGGACGCGTGAGAGTCTTTTTACCATCGTAATATCGGGTGTGCCTCTTCCTGTTTCCCATTTACTGATTGTTTTGTCGCTGACGTTTAATTCTCTTGCAAGTTCTTTTTGAGTGAAGCCTTTTTGCTTTCTTCTGTTGCGAACAATCCTATGTAATTGTGCCATGCGATCACTCCTTTAATGAAAATTATACAATGTATTCTTGATTTGTCTAGACACTTTAACCTCTACCCTGTCTACAAATGGGAGAATTCCGGTTCAAACGTCCAGTTCAAACAAAAAGCCGGTCATTCAGACCGGCGAATAGGTAAATGAAATAGCCTTCAGGCGGCATCTTCAGGAGGGGCTTCCGTTCTGAGCATGATCACCCTGATCAAAGCGTTCAAAAGCACGAACAGATAAACAAAAGACACAGGCCCTAGTTGAGTGAAAAGCATTGAAAGAAAACGAGCGTGTTCATGAATGCTATTTGCCTGAACGGGGAACGGCTCAGGCAAGAACGGGAATGAAAACACCAAAACAGTCAAAACGCCAGAGACAATGACAAGGACTTTTTGAAGTCCGTCCCATTTGAGTTTGACTTTGAACTGCTGGATGAGAAAAATGCCAAGCACCTGAATACCGCCAATCCCCAGATACCCAAAAAAGAATTCGTCAGGTTCTAAAAACGATAGAAACACTGATGAAAGCACTCTGGACATCACCACGAACGTGATGAAGGACCCCAAAGCCCAGGCAATTAGCAGCACAAGAAGATAGGTCGCATACAGACGGTAGGCCTCAATTCTTGCCTTCTTGCTTTGCAAGTGTCTGTACTTTGGAAAAATGAACGCCATCCAGATCAAACTTCCGTAAAAAAGCAGTGAGAGTAAAATCAGTGCGACACCCAGCAAGTTTGCAACCATGCGCACGGTATCTTCCGTAATTTCAATACGGTGTGAAAATGCAATCATCAAGGGGCCATAGACGAACAAAGGTGCAAGCAGCAAAAGCGCCATTGCAATCCTTCTTTTTAGTGCATGAATCAATACCGTGTATTTACCATCGTGATCGTCCCTCATCATATCCTCTCCTCATGTTGATTATACAATGAATGCAGAAATTGTCCAATGGGCTCTTTATCCATGCATTCAAAAAAACCCGGATGACCTGAGGCCATCCGAGTTGTTTATCGAGTTACGCTTCTTGTTCTTCGGGTTCGATGTTTGGAAGCAAGATCTTGAGAAGGAATGCAGTAAGTGCGGCACCTGCTGCTAGTGCAATCAAGAAGCCGAACCATCCGTCCATGATAGGTACTACGAAGATACCACCATGTGGGGCTGGTGAAGCGGCGCCAAAGAGTCCAGCGAGCGCACCGGCGAGCGCACTACCTCCGATAATAGAAGGAATGACCGCTTTGGGGTTCGCGGCGGCGAAGGGAATCGCTCCTTCTGTGATAAAGGACAGACCCATGACCCAGTTGGTCTTACCGGCTTCAACTTGTTGCTCGTTGAATTTGCCTTTGAAAAGGACAGTCGCAAGCGCAATGCCTAGTGGTGGTACCATGCCGCCGGCCATGACTGACGCCATGAGCACGGTTCCTCCATTACCAAGCGTACCGATTGCGACGACGTATGCGGCTTTGTTGACAGGACCGCCCATATCAACGGCCATCATGCCGCCGGCAATGAGTCCGACAATAAGTGCTGATGTGCCTTCAATACCTGTAAGGAAACTTTCAAGCCCGTTTTGGATTGGGGTGACGACCAAATCGATTGGAATCATCGCCAAGGCTGCCAGAATCGCACCGAATAGCGGGAATACGAGTACCGGCAATATGCCTTTCATGCTTCTAGGTACGTTTTGGAAGAGTTTTTTGAGCCCGTAGACGATGTACCCTGCGACAAACCCGATGATGATTGCACCTAGGAATCCACTACCGCCCTGGTTTGCGAGTGCACCACCGACGAAGCCTGGGACGAACCCTGGTCTGTCAGCGATCGAATACGCAATGTAGCCTGCGAGGATTGGGAGCATGAAACCAAATGCGATGCCTCCGACTTCACCGAACCACGCAGCGATTTCATTGCCTGAACCGTAGTTGTCCGCACCGGCGTTTCCTACGTCCACGAGGAACGAGAGTGCGATCATGATGCCTCCGGCGACCACAAACGGAATCATCTGTGATACACCACTCATGAGATGCTTGTAGATGTTGTTGTTTTTCATGAAAAATAGCCTCCTATAATCTTTGTTTTATTGCTCATAAAATTAAGTGCTTATTTTGCCTTGTAGTTCTCAAACTTGCCATCAATGGCTTCCTGGATGTAGGTTTCTGCGTTCTTGATGGCTTTTGAAACGCTGATTGACTTGAGGGGTTTTCCATCAAAGCGTTCCATTTCAGTGCCTGCGTCCGCAGCCACGATGACCGCATCCGCCTCTTTGATGTCTTTTTTCGTCAGGGCATTCTCAGTACCGATGGACCCCATGGTTTCCACCTTGATTTCCACGTCGAGTTTTTTGGCTGCTTTCTCAAGGTTTTCAGCCGCCATGTAGGTGTGGGCAATGCCTGTAGGGCATGAAGTAGTCGCAACGATTTTCATGATTGGTCCTCCTTCCCGTCAATCTTATTTAGAATATTCATGACATCCTCTTTCGTACTTGCTTCTCTGAGCGCGTCTCTGAATTCTTCATGAATGAGTTTTCTTGATAATTTCGCGAGCGTCTGCAGGTGCAGATTCTCGCCGCCTTTGGGGGCTGCAATCATAAAGAAGAGATCCGCGTCATCATTATCCGATGATTCATAATTCATCGGGGTATCGGTTTTGCCGAATACCAGAGCGGGCGCTTTTACGCTTGCACTTTTGGCGTGAGGGATGGCCACGCCATACCCTACGCCTGTAGAGCCTTGCGCTTCTCTTTCTTCAATGGCTTTGACATATGTATCAAGATCGGTAATTTTGTCGGCTTTATCAAGATAGGATGCGAGTTCACGGATCACATCTTTCTTGTTGGTGCTTTTTAGTTGCAAGGTTATAAGGTCGTTGTTGATGAGTTCGGTTATTTTCATAGGGATACCTCTTCTATTTCGATTGACGCTTCTAGCTCGTCAATCGTTTTTTTGTCTGCGAGTCCTTCGCTGAATACCGTTGCGCTCGCAGCCGCAACCGCACGTCTGAATGCCTTGTAGGGGCTTTCTTCTTCCAGGTAACTATCCAGGAACCCAGCGACCATGCTGTCGCCTGCGCCTACGGTGTTTTTGACTTCGCCTTCTATTGGCGGGGCTTTTAAAACCTTGTGTCTTGAGACGAAGTAGGCGCCTTCCTTGCCTAAGGAAATGATGACGTATCTTGCCCCTTCTTCAATGAGATGCAAGGCCCCTCTCACAATATCTTTTTCCGTTTTCAGTTTCATGTTGAAGATGGTTTCTAGTTCGTAGAGATTGGGTTTCAAAAGCAGGGGTTCATATTGAAGCACCTTGGTGACATTGTCCTTTTCACTGTCGATGACAAAGGGGATGTTTTTTTCATGACACAGTTTGGCGAGACGCTCGTAGGTGTTGAATTTCTTGTCAATGTCACTGCCCGCGAGGACGAGCACATCTTTTTTATCAATGTTTTCGACGGTTTTGAGGAACGCGTCATATTGGTCGTTTGTTACGTTAGGGGCGGGGGCGTTGATTTCGGTTTCACCCTCTTCAAGACCCAGTTTCACGTTGATTCTCGTATTGCCATCCACATGGGTGAACCATGGGTCGAGATTGAATGTGTCTTTCAAGTAATCTTTCAGATACTTTCCGGTAAAGCCCCCTTCAAAACCGATCTGGCGGCTGTCTCTTCCGAGACTTTTCAGAACGATTGAGACGTTGATGCCTTTGCCACCAGGGTAAAGCGTTGTTTTTGAAGCGCGATTGAGTGCGCCTTCTTTGAACTCACCCAGTGTCATCCTGTAATCGATGGCAGGATTCAGGGTGCATGTGTAAATCATGGGCCTTCTCCTTTCTAAGCGCTGATCAGTTCACAGACTTCAGGGCTTGCGAAGATGTATGCTGTGGTGACGTTTTCTTTTGAAGTGTCGCTTAATACATAACTCTTGCGTGCGTGGCGTATCACTTCTTTTTTAAGCGTGCCTTCTTTGATGTCTGGAGTGGAATACCCTTCGCTAGAGATACCGTTCGTTCCCATGAAGGCGATATCAAAGTTGTAATGCCTGATAAAATCAAGGGCTAGCTCTCCGACAATCGCTTTTGTGAGTGGCTTTAATTCACCACCAAGGATAATGCAGGGGATGCCGTATTTCACAAGTTCATTGGCGATGTTGTGGCCGTTGGTCACAACGGTGATGTTTTTCGCCTTGATGTAACGCACCATGTAAAACGTCGTTGACCCGGCATCGATATAGATGAAGTCGCCGTCTTCAATCTTTGAAGCGGCCGTTTTTCCGATCCGTTTCTTTTCACGGGTCTTGGTATCGATTCTTTCATCAAGATAAGTATCGGGTTGATTCTTTTCAAGCAAAACGACACTTCCGTAAAGCTCTTTCACGATGCCTTCCTCTGCAAGATCCTTGATGTCTCT
>JBNJEC010000057.1:0-6436 GCA_051745505.1 Bacillota bacterium | reverse complement strand
AAGCACCATCGTCTATGTCATCATCTTTGGGGTGGGTGTGGTTCTTGGGGTCGTGCTCATCGCCAAACTCATTGAAAAGCTGATGCTTACGCACAGAACGCTTATTTATGGGTTTATCGTAGGGCTTTTGATTGCGAGCCCGCTCGCTATCCTTGTGAACATGGCAAGAGAATATCCCGGAGAAGTGAGCGACAGTACGTTCGCCATTTGGTCTGCAGGGGTGTTTTTCATGATTCTCGGTGCTTACGTTTCTTATTATCTTGGGACAAAGGATTCACCCGAACCGATAGAAGAACTGCACGAAACGCTTTAGGAGAATTTTTTCTTTTTTTTCACCCTTTCTCTATAAATGAGAGAAAAGGGTTCAATTTGGATATTTTATGGTAAAATATAAATTGTAGTGTCTTATTTGTAATGGAGGATTTATGAAACGTTTTGTGATAGGTGCTTTGACGCTTATGGTCATTACCGCAGTGAATTTCTGGTTTTATAGTGCCTTCAAACCCCACGAAGTCATCTTGAACAGACTCTTTGGCATCATCCTTGAAAATCCAGGGAGTGACTTCACCCCTGAAAATGTATACGAATACGTCTTTTATAACAGTTTCGGAGATTTTCTTGCGGTATTCATGATGCTCATTGTGCTTTCACTGCTTATGCGTCTTATAGCCTTTGACCCACCGCTATGGCTTTACCGGTTCACGCTTGTCATGTTTTTGGCATTTGAAGCGATGCAAGTCATCATGCCCGGCAATTTCAAGTGGGTGGATATCATGGCTTATGTTCTTGCTTATTTCCTGGCGATGCCGTTCATTGCATGGCTTGATGAAAAACCTTTGAAAGGGTACTTCTAAGAGGTGTCTATGAAATCCACATGTCCAAGATGCAACGGTTATGTTGATACCAAAGATTCTGTCTGTCCTCACTGTGGTCATGATCTTTTGCGAACTAAAGAACCTGTTAACCCGAGAAATACATACCCACCAAAGCCTCCTGAAGTGAGAAAAAGACCAAGGGGTCAAAACGAAGAGCTACCCATCATCTTTGCGTTTATCGGATTCTTCGTACCGATTGCTGGAATTGTGCTTTACCTCGCACTGAATGCAACACGACCAAGGTCTGCGTCCTACGCACTCAAAGGGGCGTTTGTAAGCATTGTGCTGTACGCGATTGCAACGATGTTTTTATTAACCCTGGTGATCATTCAACCAGGCGCACCAAGATAAGAAAAAACAATAAGGAGCTTACGACTATGGCTAAACTGAATTATTGCCCGAACTGTGGCGAACCCATCAAGGAGAACTACAAAGTATGCCCGGCATGCGGTGAACCGCTTCAAGAGGATTCTCACCAGGACACAGATCCGTTTGAAGAACGCACTGAAAGATCTTTTGAACAAAGCTACCAGCAACACCCTGACTACAAACCAGAAGGCAATACATTCGGCTGGGCCGTCCTTGGCTTTTTCTTTCCGGTTGTGGGCCTCATTCTTTATCTCGTGTGGCAAACGGATAGACCGCTCGCTTCAAAAAGCGCAGGGACTGGCGCGCTTGTTTCTGTCGTCATCGGTCTTTTGAGTTTCATGTTTTTGACAACGATGGCAGGGGCTCTATACTAAAATTTTGGAGATGGGACCATGAATGAAGACAAGAACCAGACCAACCAAGACAGTGAGGCACCTGAAAAGGTTGAAAGAACCTTCTGGTGGACTGTGCTCGGACTTTTGGCACCGCCCATAGGCATTGCCTTTTACTTTCAGATGAAAAAAGAAAGACCGAACGCCGCAGCCGCCCTGCTCGCAGGCACCCTGATTGGCTTTGGCGTCATCTTCATAGCGCTTTTCATCCTCGGTATCTTTCTCGGCGCACAAGCTACATAAGTTTTTTAAGAAAGGCTGAACAACATGGATAAATTCTGTACAAACTGTGGCGAACCACTCAAGCCTCACTACAAGGTCTGCCCGAACTGCGGTCAACCCGTTAGTGGCGGCAAGAACCATTATGACGACGCATACGTGAGTCAACTTCGTGGACGCAATCAGGAAGAAGGCGACACCTTCGTCTGGGGTATTTTAGGGTTTTTCTTTCCCGTGGTAGGCCTGATTTTGTTTCTGGTATGGCAAGCGGACAAGCCCATCGCAGCAAAGAGTGCAGGTACGGGGGCTTTGATAGGCTTCATATTCGGATCGGTTTTCGGATCGTTCCTAGTGACTGGCGTCTAAATCATCACTTTGGGATAAGAAAGCATGATTTGATAAAGGGAGGAGGAATAGGATGGGATCAAAGTTTACAGGCGGATTGCTTGGACTTATCGGGATTTCAATCGCTGCTTTTTTCATTACGGTTTTCACAATAGGTCTGGGATTACCATGGGCAGTCTCGCTGAAACAGGGCTGGATTGCAAGGCATACCGTCATAGACAACAAAAGACTCGGTTTTGATGGACATGGCGGCCAACTATTTGGGAATTACATCAAATGGTTTCTACTTACGATAATTACGGTTGGAATCTATGGATTCTGGGTTCGCATCAAGATGAAGAAATGGGTTATCAAACATACCCATTTCAAAAAAGCATTAACTACCAGTTAACAAACAGACTTTTTAAAAACACCGATAGTTCGGTGTTTTTTTTGTCTTGAAAAGGCTTAAATGGGTTGATTATTTGCATGCCAACCGCATTTGACTTATAATTTGTTTAAGTAAAAAGGTTGCTTTACCACCTTAAAACTAAGAAGGAGTGAGCCTTATCGACAGAAAGTCCTAGGTTGAACATATTTCAAAAATAGAAAGGACTTAACTGACATGCCAAGTGAATTTTTACAGAATGAATACGCAATATTCACCATTCTCGGCCTTCTGATGTTCGTGGGTGTCATCATCAGAAAGCTTCCCTACGTGAGAAAAACCCTGCTGCCTGCACCCATCATCGGAGGCCTCATAGGGTTTGTTCTGATGAACACCAATGTCATCGATTTGCCCTACCAGGTCTTTGAGAGAATCACCTTCCATCTCTTTACCCTGTCCTTCATCGCGATTACCTATATGGGCATGAATTCTGAGAAAAGCGCCTCCAAGAAAGTGTTCAAAGGCGGGCTCTGGCTTGCCCTCATGTTCGGCCTCATGATCTCCATACAGGCCGTCATCGGATCGACTGTGTTTCTTGGATTCGGGCTTTTTGATGAAGGGCTTTTCCCTGCACTGGGTGGGCTTGTCGCTCACGGTTTTTCACAGGGACCCGGTCAAGCGGTCGCGATTGGGACCATCTGGGAAGGCCTTGAAATTGAGAACGCCGTCCAGTACGGCCTGCTTTATGCATCCGCAGGGTATCTGATTGCCATCATCACGGGGATTCCTTACGCCAAACGCCTCATCAACAAAGGCGAAGTGGAATATCAGGTCGGTGAAAACGAAGAAAACCAGGACGACCTTGAAAAGGGTCTGATAGAAACCGCGCAAACCAAGTCCATCGGACGTCAGACCGCACATCATGCGAACCTTGATACGTTGTCCATTCATTTCGCGCTGATACTCGCCACCTATTTCATCGCCTACGTATTCGCCGAACTCGTCACAGGCTATCTATTCACAAGCGAAGCGAACGAGGCTCTGTTCTTCGGTAACATGTTCGTATGGGGAATCCTGTTTGCGACCATCGGAAAGAAAGTGCTTATCAAAACAAACATGAATGCCATAAGCGATCCGAAAATTCAATCGAGCCTTGCGGGGCTTTTCGTGGATTTTCTGATGCTTTCCGCACTCATGTCCATCAACCTCGTCCTCGTAAGAGACGGGCTCTTCGCGGTACTCGTAACCATCGTGATTGTGGCATTTTTGAATTTCATGATCGTGAGTTACTTCGCAAAAAGAAGTGGCCCTTACGGTGGAGAACGCTTCCTAACAGAATATGGAATCACAACAGGGACCGCGGCGACAGGGCTCTTGCTCTTGAGAGTCGTCGATCCCCAGTTCAAGACACCCGTCGCCAAGGAACTCGTATGGTGGAACCTGCTTCAGTTTGTGACAGGGATTCTCATTTTCACTTCCCAAGTCGGACTGCCCGTCACCAACTTCTGGCTTTGGTACATCATACTCTCTGTAAGCATCGCAGTATTCCTAGTCGTACTCAAAGTCACAAAACTATGGGGGCCAAAATACAATGGCTAAAACACTGTTTGAAAACGGCGTCATCTACTCCATGGAAGACAAAGACACACCAAAAGCTTATGACGCAATGATTATCAAGGGCAAAAAGATTCTAGCCCTTGGAGACAAAGACACGTTGGTTAAGAATCACAAGCCGAAAAAACGCGTTGACTTGAAAGGACAGACGGTTCTGCCCGGTCTTTTCGATGCGCACGGACATTTCTTCATCCAGGCGGTCTATTCAAGACTGCTTACGCCTTTATTCACAAAACCGCTTGGTAATGTCACGTCCATTCAAGACGTCATCATGAAGCTCAAGAAACACGATGAACAAAACAGACCCACAGTCATCGGCGGATTCGGGCTTGATGATACCAAACTCAATGAATACAAACTCCCAGACAGACACGACCTCGACCGCGTAAGCAAGGAGAAACCCGTCGTCGTCGTGCATATCTCAAACCACCTGATGAGTCTTAATACCAAGGCCCTTGAAATGGCCGGCATCACCGGTGACTATGAAGCGCCCAAAGGCAGCAAGGCTTACAAGGAAGAAGACGGACACTTCAGTGGTGTCTTGGAAGAAATGGGCGTTATCTTCAGAGTGTTTGAAAAAGTCCTTATGCCGTTCATCAAGAAAAACAAGGCCTTCAACCTCGTAGAAGGTGCGAGCGAGGACTACCTCGCAAAAGGCATCACTACGGTCAATGAAGGTGCAGGCGCCTTCAACCAACTCAGGATGTATAAAATCGCGGCGCTTCTTGGAAAGCTCAAAACCAGAATCATCTTCAACAAGACCGTCGGCGATGACCTCAGAAAAGACAAGGCCGTAGCCATCAAACAAGGCACCTACCTGGGGCTTTTCAAAAAAATCACCATGGGCCCCATGAAGATGTTCATAGACGGATCCATCCAAGGGTATACGGCCCACCTCAAAAAACCTTACTTCAAACCCCACAAAACAAGAACCCAGGATGAGGACTACCGGGGCTACGCTGCGTGGGACATGGAAGACTACGAAGAAAAAGTCGCCTACCTGAACGCCCGCGACCGCCAGTACGCCACCCACGGCAACGGCGACCAGGGTATAGAAAACATCATCACCACCGAGGAATTGCATCCAAGTGACGCCCGCAACATCGTCATCCATTCGCAGATGGCGAGCGAAGACCATTTGAAACGTATGGCCAAACTGGACATGGAAGCCTCGTTTTTCCCCATGCACATGTATGTCTGGGGAAAGCCTCACCGCGAACAGTACCTCGGTGAAGAGCGCGCGAAACGTCTCGACCCGCTCAAAAGTGCGGAAAAGCACGGTGTGAACTACACCTCGCACAATGACGCGCCCGTCACCCCACCCGATCCCTTCTTGCTCGCTTGGAGTGCGGTGGCCCGAAAGGATGAAGACGGTAACGTACTTGGGCCGGGTCAAAAAGTATCTGCCTACCATGCCATCCGCTCGATCACCGCAAACGCTGCTTCTCAGTACTACATTGAAGACAGAGGCATTCTAAAAGAAGGCAATCTGGCAGACTTCATCATCATCGACAAGGATCCTTTCAATGTACCAAAAGACGCTATCAAGGACATCAAAGTCCTTAAAACCTACTTTGGTGGAACGGGCGTCTTTGAACGTGAAAACGTTTAACAGACAATTTCAGGGTTAATAAATTGACACCACATTGACCCTGTGCTACACTGCGAATAATAATTGCTTTATGAAAGAGGCGCGTCAATCATGAGTACCCTCGGGGAAAGGGAGAGACGCCGAAGCGCATGCTGGGCTCAGGGCGAATAGCCGTGAGACTGTTCCCAAACTTCCCAAAGTTGACGGAATGTGCTTTTATAAAGTGGGGTATGAGAGATTTTTCATGCGCCCACGAGCCTCGACTCGTGGGCGCATTTTATATTGAATAGGTGATACTTATGCAACAAATTCCTAATCTAAAAACACATAAATATATAGCGACGCATGCGTATGAGAATACGCTTCGCGAAACCAGAAGAGCCCTTCATGAAATCCCTGAACTCGGCTTTGATCTGCCCAAAACCAGAGACTACGTGCAAACACGTCTTGAGAGCCTTGGCTACGTCACAGAAGTTACGGCTGAAAGCGGTGTTATCGCCAAAAGAGAAGGCCTGTCTCCAAGGGCCATCGCATTCAGAAGCGACATGGACGCCCTTCCCATCTTTGAGAGCACCAATGCGCCTTATCAGTCCAAGCATCATGGCTCCATGCACGCCTGCGGCCACGACGGACACATGACCATGCTGCTTGCGTTTGCGGCTTT
>JBNJEC010000056.1:0-6661 GCA_051745505.1 Bacillota bacterium | reverse complement strand
CGGGGACGGCTTTTTTTAGAAGGTGTTCACAATGAAACGACTCAGACAGTTTACCCAGTGGATGAAAGGGCACATCCACCTTTACATCATCGGCATGATTTTGCTTTTTGCCCTGCAATACATGCGGTCCTTGACACCGCTCTTTCTTCAGCATATCGTCGATACCGTCTTCGGAGACGAACCATCGGCGCTCCCGAGGGTCATCGTACGATTCATAGAAGCGTCCACAATAAGAACAGAACTCCTGTTTGTGGCCCTTTTTTCGGTGGGGTTCACATTCATAAGGCTTTCATTCGTGTTCGTTCAGCACATGATATTCGCCTTCTTCACCGAAAAGACCGCCTATCAGATACGAAACGCCCTCTACAAACACCTGCAGAATCTTCCCTTTTCCTTTCATTCCAAGGCGGATACCGGCGATCTCATTCAAAGAACCTCCAATGATGTCGAGACCTACAGACGTTTTGTAGGAGAACAGCTCGTCACCGTTTTGAGACTGCTCGCCCTCACCACCTTCGCCATCCTTCAGATGGCACTTATGAATTTGCCCATGACGTGGATTTCACTCATCACGGCGCCCATCATCTTTTCAAGCGCCTTCATTTACTTCATCAAGGTCAAGTCACTCTTCAAGGAAGTTGAAGAAGCTGAAGGCAAGATGACCAACACCGTCCAGGAAAACGTTCAGGGCAACCGCGTGGTCAAGGCGTTTGGCAATGAAATCCACGAGATTGAGAAGTTTGATGATCACTCTGAGGATTTCCTCAACAAGAACATGATTCTCACCAAACTCATGGCATTTTTCTGGTCCATCACGGATACGCTCATTTTCGGTCAGTACGCACTTACGGCGTCATTTGGGATCTACTACGTCGTACAAGGCGATATGGAGCGCGGTCAGTTTCTGGCGTTTCTAGCCCTTCTGGGCATGGTCGTATGGCCACTCAGGCAACTCGGCCGCATCATCGGTGATTTTGGGAAAACCACCGTTGCGCTTGATAGAATTGACGAAATCATGGAAGTGCCAAGCGAACACGCCCACGATACCGACAATTATCCAAAAATCAACGGACACGTCACCTTTGAAAACGTCAGTTTTCACTTTGACGATTCCGATGAAGCCCTTCTTAAAAATGTGAGTTTCGACGTTCCAAAAGGCGAAACCGTCGCCATCATCGGGAAAACGGGCAGCGGAAAATCGACGCTCATGAATCTGCTTATCAGAATGCTTGAAAACCAGGAAGGCTCCATCCTCTTTGACGGCGTCGACATCAAGCACATCAACAAGAAGTGGCTCCGTAAAAACGTCGGCATCATTCTTCAGGAGCCGTTCCTTTATTCCAAGACCGTCTATGACAACATCGCAATCATGAACCCACATGCAAATGAGGACCAGATTACGAATGCGGCAGCGATTGCGAGTGTGCACGATGACATCGTGCACTTTGAAGAAGGCTACAAGACCAAAGTCGGCGAAAAGGGCGTCACCCTTTCTGGTGGCCAGAAACAACGCCTCGCGATTGCAAGAATGCTACTTGATGACAAACCGATCCTCGTATTCGATGATTCCCTCAGCGCCGTCGACACCAAAACCGACATTCAGATAAGAAGAGCCCTTACCCATTACTGGGAAGACACCACGGTCTTCATCATCACCCACCGCATCACCACGGCGATGGAAGCCGACCAGATCATCGTGCTCGACCACGGTGAGATTGTGGCCAAGGGCGATCACGACACGCTCATGGAAACCAATGCGTTCTACGCATCGCTTTACAATAAACAGACTGACTTGAAAGCCACGCTCGAAGAGGAGGCAGACTGATGCAGGCATTCGAAGAAGAAACCTATCAAAACACCGAATTCAACAGCCGCACCTGGCGCCGTATTTTCGAACTCATGGCGCCACTTAAGAAAACCGTCATTTTGGTCATCATATTAGCGGCCTTCACCGCGGTTGCGGATGTATCCTATCCGCTCATCAACCGCTATGGTATCGACACAATCATCGCGACCGGCGATCTATCACTACTGCCTGTATTCATCGGCATCTACATCGCCTACATGATCGTGCTTGGCGCACTTGTCTTTTCATTTATCTTTTTGGCTGAGAAAATAAGAAACCACCTGGCCTACATTATACGCAGGCATGCCTTTGAAAAACTTCAGAATCTACCCTTTTCCTACTACGACAGGACGCCCGCAGGCTGGATCATGGCGCGCATGACAAGCGATTCAAGGCAACTTTCAGACCTTCTCTCATGGGGGCTTATCGACCTCACCTGGGGCGGACTCATGATGATTGGCCTCTTGAGTGTCATGTTCGTTCTCAACGTGCAACTTGCGCTCATCACCACCGCAGCGCTTCCTTTGCTCGTATTTTTGAGCATCTATTTCAGGAAGAAGATCCTGAGAGCCTTCAGAAAAATCAGAAAACAGAATTCAAAGATCACCGGCGCCTTCAACGAAGGCATCACCGGTGCGAAGACGACCAAGACCTTGGTCCTTGAAGACAGCAACTATGCCGATTTTGAGCACCTTACATCCGATATGAAACGCCATTCGATCAGAGCCGCACTCTTTTCAGGGCTATACCTGCCATCCATTCTCTTTATCGCCGCCATCGCGACGGCCCTTATCTATTACTACGGCGGCATCAACGTCGCCGATGAAGTCATTACGGTAGGGCTTCTTTACGTATTCGTGAGTTATGTCATGCAGTTTTTCGAACCCGTCATGCAACTTGCCAACGTACTTGCTCATTTCCAGCAGGCCCAGGCGAGTGCGGAGCGCGTGGTGAGTCTCATCGATGCCGTCCCTGACATTGAAGACAGCGATGAAGTGAAAGCCACCTACGGCACCATAGCAAGTCCCAAAAAAGAGAACTGGGAAACACTCAAAGGCGATATTGAATTCGACCACGTGAGTTTCACCTACAAAAAAGGCGAAAAGGTCCTGAGTGACTTCAACCTCAAGGTGAAAAGCGGGGAATCCATCGCGCTCGTCGGGGCTACTGGTGCGGGTAAAAGCACCATCGTAAACCTCATCTGCCGGTTTTATGAGCCCACAGAAGGCACCATCAGGATTGATGGGAAAGATTACAAGGCGCGCTCACTAGCGTGGCTTCACGACAACCTTGGCTACGTGCTTCAGTCGCCCCATCTCTTCAGCGGAACCATCAGAGAAAACATCCGGTACGGACGCCTTGAAGCAACAAACAGCGAAGTAGAAGAAGCGGCACGGCTCGTGGGGGCCCATGCATTCATCGAGACTTTCAAAGACGGGTATGACACTGAAGTCAATGAAGGCGGCGCGCGGCTTTCAGTCGGCGAAAAACAGCTCATCAGCTTCGCAAGAGCACTGCTTGCGGATCCCAAAATCCTCATTTTGGACGAAGCGACAAGCAGTGTCGATACCGAAACCGAACAGAAAATCCAGCGTGCGATTGAGACTGTCATGGAAGGGCGCACCACCTTCATCATCGCCCACAGACTCTCAACAATCATGTCCGCAGACAGAATTCTCGTGCTTGAACACGGACAGATAATCGAAAGCGGAACACACAAGGCACTCATCAAAAAGCGCGGTCATTACTACAATCTCTACACCAACCAATTCACCTAAAAGGGATGATTTCATCCCTTTTTCTTTTGCAATAAGGGTGTAAAGGGCGCGCTTATATGGTATATTTAAGACAGGAGAGTGATACCATGAAACTTATCATTATCGGTGCCGTTGCGGCAGGCATGAGCGCCGCAAGCAAACTCAAGCGCCTCGATCCAAGCATCAATATCACCGTATACGAAAAAGGACGAGATGTCTCATACGGGGCCTGCGGCATGCCTTATTATGTTTCGGGTGACATAGAAAACGACCAGACACTGGTCGCAAGAACCCCTGAAGAGTTCAGAAAAAAAGGCATTGATCTGCATCTGAAACACGAAGTGACCCATGTTGACCCTGGCAACCGGGAAGTGACAGTACGCGGTATTGAAAACGACACGAAATTCTCAGCGACTTATGACAAACTCCTGATAGCGACCGGTGCGGGCGCCATCAGACTCCCCATAGAAGGCAGTGATCTTGGTGGCATCATCACACTTGGCACGCTTGAAGACGCGCGCAACATGCACAGTGTCCTAAGAGATGAATCCATTCAGAAAGTGGCCATCATCGGTGCAGGCTACATAGGCGTTGAAATCAGTGAATCCCTGAGAAAACTCGGAAAAGACGTCCGCATCATCGAACAGATGCCCCACGTGCTTCCGAAATTCTCCCCCATGGTGGGCGAAGTCGTGGAAGAAAATCTAAGGGAAAACGGCGTAAGCCTTCACCTCGAAGAACGCCTGGAAAAATACACGGGTAAAAATCGTGTTGAAGCCCTTCACACTGATCAGGGCGTCTATGAAGTCGATCTGGTTATCGAAGCGATTGGGGTCAAACCCGCGACCAAATTCCTTGCAAAAAGCGGGATTGACATGCTCGAAAACGGCGCCATCAAGGTCAACAACAAGATGGAGACGAACATCGAAAACATTTACGCAGCGGGTGACTGCGCGGCTTACCCTCACAAGCTCACAGGTGAAATGGCCTACATTCCCCTTGGCACCCACGCCAACAAGGCGGGACGCATAATCGCTGAGCGCCTAAGCGGCATGGACAGTGTCTTTCACGGCGTCATCGGCTCAAGCGTGCTCAAGGCCTTTGAACTTGAAATTGCAAGAACCGGCGTGACAGTGGAAGAAGCCAAGAACTTCAACAGTGATTCAGTCATGATCAAGGCGCCTGATCGCTCCGGGTATTATCCGGGGGCTACGCCGATTGACATCCAGGTGATTTATGACAAGGATACATGCAAACTCCTCGGTGTTGAAATGGTCGGAGAAGCGGGCGTCGCCCACAGAATCAACGTGGCCGCAACCGCCATCAGCACTGGGCTTACGGCACACGAATTTTCACAACTCGACCTCGCCTACGCCCCACCTTTCTCCCCTGTATGGGATCCCCTGCAAACTGCCTGCAACCAGATCAAGTGCAGAAACTAGCAAGGCACGTGCAAACACGCGCAATATTTGCTATACTATAGGTGAAAAACAAATAAAGAAGAGGTGTTGAACATGCTAGGAAACGTTGGAAAAAAAGACCAGATGATTCGCTACATTCTTGCCATCGTACTGATCGCAGTTTCAATCATCACAGAGATTTATTGGATTTTGATTCCCGCCATTATCGTAGGATTCACCGCAGCGACCTCATGGTGCGCCCTTTACAAGATATTTGGCATCGATACGCTTGAGAAAAATGATGAAGAATAAGAAAAATCCCCGATTTCGGGGTTTTTTCATGCAATTGCTTTGACAAAATCTGTAATATAACTTATATTATTGGTTGTAAAGGTTCCATATCAAGAGACAGGAGGGTTCCCCATGAAAACCAAAAGCAAATCCGAACAGGTTTATGACTATATAGAAGAACTCGTAATCAGTGGTGAAATCAAGCCGGGAGAGCGTCTTCCATCTGAAGCGAAACTTGGAGACGCATTGAACGTCAGCCGTGTATCCGTACGCGCCGGCATTGAGAAACTCTCAGCCATCGGACTCGTCAGCAAGAAAAAAGGTGGCGGAACCTATGTCAACCGCACGAAGAACGAAAACTATCTTTCAGTCTTCACACCCACGCTGCTTCACAACACCGATTATCTGGAACTCTTGGACGTACGCCGTGCGCTTGATTCACTGAGTGTGCAGCTGTGTGCCAAAAACATCACAGAAGCGGGCATCAGGAAACTAAGCGACATCATCGACAACATGGAAGCGGCGGAATCGGACTTCGAATTCTTCGAATACGACAAGAAATTCCATCTGCTCATCAGCAAATATTCCAAAAACCGTTTCCTTCACAACATCCACCTCATTATCTGGGATGTCATGCAGAAACGTCTGCGCACCAAGTACAACAAGGTCACAAGTTCTGACAGAGTGGAAGAACACCGCAAGATCTACGATGCCATCGTGCACAAGGATGCGGATCTCGCCCGTATTTATACCGTCAGACACCTTGAAGAAATCATCGATACGTTCGTGTGTGAATACACGCCCGAATACGATGAAGCCAAGAATATCAAGCATTCCTGAACCACAAAAAATCCGTGAAGAGAAAAATTCTTCACGGATTTTATTTTTTTGTTCACAAATGGGGATTATTTGTTATAATAGTTTAGGTAACGCCAGCATGGTGGAATTGGTAGACACGCTAGACTCAAAATCTGGTGGACGCAAGTCCGTGTCGGTTCGAGTCCGACTGCTGGTATTTTTTTATGCCTGATTTTTCTCGATGGACGCTCCAAAGGCAATCACTACGGACTTGTCATAAAGTACACCCGAGTAGTCCTGCAGCTCTTTGAGGGCTGCTTTTTTTGTTTTGGGTGGTTTATAGGAGTTATCCTTGAGCATCGCGTCATAGCTGTCGATGACTCTGAAGATGCGGGCGATGAATGGAATCTCGTCTTTTTTGAGACCGAACGGATACCCCGTGCCGTCCACGTTTTCATGGTGGGTCAAAATGGCGTAAGAGACATTCTTGAGTCTGGGCAGCGCGTTCGCAATGCGGTAGCCGACTTCAGGATGTCTTTTGATTTCCATTTTTTCTTCATCGTTGAGGG
>JBNJEC010000055.1:0-7294 GCA_051745505.1 Bacillota bacterium | reverse complement strand
CCAAAGCCAAGGCCTGTCATCTTGGCGCCGAGGGCGTGCAAAGTATTTAAATCATGGGTAAGGTAGTCAAGTTCTTCACAGGAGACTTCCATGAGTTCCCTAAGCGATGTGTGAGACTGGGTGAAAAGTTCGCCAAAGAGCACGTAATCTTCGTTTTCAAGCACTTCGACTGCCTGTTTGGCTCTGTCGTTTTCAAAGATAACGTGTTCAACCCGTTTCATCACAATCGCAGAGGTGATGAATGTCTTGAACTGGTTGAACTTGTCAATGGAGAGATCGCCGAGCGTATCAATCGAGCGTTTGGCATTGATTGCTTCATAGCCCTTGTCAATTTGTTTCATGCGTTTGACGATGGAGTTCATGCTGAGTTCGGGAGATCTGTCTGAGTCAAATGCCATGAGTGTGTAATGTTCAAAGTCGAAAGGCACGGTTTTTGTCTCGTCTGATCTCGGATTAATGAATTGCAGGGTTCCGGGCTCTTTATTGAGCATGTTGATGGGCTCGGTCCTGGTTGCGAGCGTGCCCAGGGTTTCTTTTTGCACATGCAAAAGGTATTTGATGATCTTGTCTTCTTTGAGCGAGACGTCATTTTGCTTCACGAGAAGTTTGATGAGTGTCATGCCCATGGCCGAGGAAAAGCCTGTGTCACTTTCCTTTTTCATGTCACTTTGGATGGTCATGTTCATGCCACGACTGACGTCGTAGCCTTCATGCACGAGTTTCTTGATCAGCCCGATGAGCGTGGTGTGATGCGGCTTGTCGGTTTCCATGTCGAGGTCTTCAAGATCAAGGGTGAAGACTTCCTTGTCCACACCCTCAAAGTAAAGCTTTATCAAACGGTCCACACGCGGACTTGAAGCCCCCCATACACCTTCATTCAGTGTAACGCTCAATGTGGCGCCACCTACGTAATCCGTATGAGTGCCAAGCAATGTGAGAACGCCCGGGGTAAAGGTTTTGTTTCTGAGCTGAGAGCCATGTATATCACGGTGCAATTTTTCAAGTGTTTGCATGTCAAGCTCCTTCAGTGTGACTTGTACCTTGATTTTACTACAGGCTGAGACTTCTTTCAATCACTGTGGTCCGCATCTTTTAAAATGGTGCGCTTGAACCCTTCAAAGACCTTCTTGGTCATCCAGGCGTCTTCATAAGCGTCGTGTCTTTGTTCTTCCAGGGTGTTTCCATACATCGTGAAGGCGTTTTTGAGACCGAGGTCGTTTTTGTAGCGGAAATAGATCTTGTGAAGCTCGAGTAAATTCACAAACCGGCTTTCCTGAGCGAGTGAGGGTACATTGTTGAGTCTGTAGGCGTCATTGAGGGCGAGGTAATCATTCTTGCCCCAAACGATGATTGCGGGGTCATGGGTCATGATAATGGCTTTCAAGTGTTCATAGAATGTATTGAAATCCACGCCCTGATCGACATCCGCCTGGTTTATTTTCAGGAATTTCAGGGTTCTTTTGGTGAGTTTTTTGTGCTTTGTAGGGCGGATGTAGCCTTCAAAACGTTTGAGGACTTCGCCCTTTTCATCCACGAGGATATAGCCCATCTGAATGATCTCCTGGGTGAAGAACTTGTCGGGCCTATAAGGGTGCATGGTCATTTCAAAATCGAGATAGAGTTTCTTTCCGAGATTCCTGACAAATTCGCGCATGTCACGTCTTAGGTTCCTGATTGAGAAAAGCACGCGTCTTTTTCCGCCAATGGCCTGGATGAGTTTGACAATTTCTCTCACTGTGCTTTGTTTGACGCCGCGTCTTACGCGAGCGTCTTCGACTTTCAATACCGCGAAGTGGTTCTCCTTCAAGAAGGGAAGGTAGGTATTGAATAGTGATCTTTGAAAATAAAGTGTGTGTTTTTTGCCTTTGTAGACGATGGCAATGGTTCTTTTGCGTGTGTCTACATCGAGTATTTTTCCGTAAAGTGTGTGCATGAAATTCACCTGTCAATTCTGTTTGGCGTTTAGGGCGCGCCTTATGTTTTCAATGGTCTGGTGGGGAATGGTGAGTCTTTTGAGATCGTCATAGGATGCTTCTTTGATGGCTTCGACTGAGCCGAATGTCTTCAAGAGTTTTTTCTTGGTCTTCTCACCGACGCCTTCGATGGTGTCTAAGATGCTTTCAGTGACCCCTTTGCTTCTAAGGTCTTTGTGGAAAGTAATCGCAAAGCGGTGCGCTTCTTCCTGAATGGTTGAAAGGAGGGTGAAAAGCGGCGTGGCAGGGGTGAGGTCGATGGTGTTGTCATCCCCATCAAGCAAGTGGTGGGTCTTGTGGTCCTTGCTTTTGACGAGGCCCGCTAGTGGCACTTCAAGCTCGAGTTGTGAAAGGATTTCACGTGCGGCGTTCATCTGCTGGATGCCACCATCAACCAAAATAAGATCAGGCAAGGGCCTTTTTTCCATGAGGACGCGTCTGTAGCGTCTGTAGAGCACTTCTTTCATTTGCTCGGTGTCACCGGCTTGCAGTTTGTCGGTTGAGAGTTTGAATTTGCGGTAGTTCTTCTTCTCGGGTTTGCCGTTTTTGAAGACGACAAGGCTGCTTACGGGGTAGGTCCCATAGGTATGGGAATTGTCAAACGCCTCGATGTGATAAGGGGTGGGAATCTGGAGTAGCTCTGCGAGTTCATCGAGGACGCCGAATGTTTTCTTGTGTTCCTTGTCCGCCTTGTACTTTTCAGTATCAAGGGTTTCTTTCGCGTTGATGAGTGCCATGTCAAGCAGTTTCTTCTTCACGCCTCTCCTAGGCATGGTGAGGGTGGTCTCAAGAAGTGACTCAAGCATGTCGAATTGCTCGATGTCGTTGATGAAGATTTCTTTTGGGACGGGGTAGGTTCTATAAAACTGTCCAAGAAATTCCTGTACACTTTGAACGGGATCGACGGTATAGCGCATGATTTTCTTGTCCTGGGCGTGGATTTTGCCATAACGGACGAAAAGAATCGCAATGGCGACGAATTCATCGTCGTAGGTTACACCAATGATATCTCTGTCCTTGAGGTCGTTGATGTTGACAGCCTGTTTGGTCTTTGTGGTGGTATGGATGGCGTCGATGGTTTCCTTGTATTCCTGGGCGCGTTCGAATTCGAGGGTTTCAGCCGCCTTGTCCATCTTCGTTTTGAGGGCGTTCACGATGTCTTTCGTGTCCCCTTTTAAAAAGCGGGTGATGTTTTTGATGATGTCGGTGTAGGTTTCTTTTTCCACTTTGTTGATGCAAGGGGCGAGGCACTGTCCGAGGTAATAGTAAAGGCAGGGTTCATCGGGAAGCCTTTGGCATTTTCTAAGAGGGTAGAGCTTGTTGAGAAGTTTCAAGGTTTCCCGTGCGGCTCTCACGTTTGGGTAAGGACCGAAACGTCTTCTGACCTTGCGTGTCATCCGTCTGCTTACGATCATCTTGGGGTGTCTTTCTTCGGTGATGATGATGTAAGGGTAGGACTTGTCATCGACAAGCAGAATGTTGTATCTGGGCTGGTATTCCTTGATGAGATCGAGTTCCAGTATAAGGGCTTCCAATTCACTGTGGGTTACGATGTATTCAAAATCCGCAACCGACTGGACCATCTTCGTGGTCTTGTAGTCATGGGTGCCACGGAAATAACTCGTGAGTCTTCGTTTCAGGTTTTTCGCTTTACCGACATAGATAATCTGACCTGATGCGTTTTTCATCTGATAGGAGCCTGGTTTTTCGGGGACCTGTTTCAACCGCTCTTTGAACATGCTGGCGCCTCCTCTCGTATGTATAGAAAATAGAAGCGAATTATTCGCTTCTATTCATCTTTATCGTCGTCCATGACTTTCTTGAGCCCTTCGCTGATGCGAATGGCTCTATCAAGTGTATCGTCATAGCGGAATCTGAGTTCTGGCATTTTGCGCAAGTCGACTCTGTTTGCAAGTGCGGTTCTTAAGAACTTGCTGGAGCGTTCGAGCGCTTTTTGAACTCTGTCTTTTGAGTGGTTCTCATCTTCGATGACCGTATAGTAAATGGTCAGGTAGGATAGATCCTTGGTTAAGTCGACATCGGTGATGGTGAGAAAACCGATGGCGGGGTCTTTCGCGTCTTCTCTGAGTATCTTTGTGAGGGCGCGTTCAATGTCCGATTCGAGTCTCGGGATGTTTGGCATTAGCGTTCAATCTCCTTCATGACGGATGCTTCGATGACGTCGCCTTCCTTGATGTCATTGAACTTGTCAATCATGATGCCGCATTCGAAGCCCTGGCGGACTTCCTTGACGTCGTCTTTGAAACGTTTCAAGCTTGAGAGTTCGCCTTCATAGACCACGACGCCGTCGCGCAGTACGCGAACGGTCGCATCTCGGTTGATGTAGCCGTCAGTGACCATGCAGCCGGCAACGGTTCCGAGTTTTGAGATCTTGAAGGTGTCGCGCACTTCGGCCTGGCCGGTGACGACTTCTTCGTATTCAGGATCCAGCATGCCTTCCATCGCCATTTCAATGTCTTCAATGGCTTTGTAGATGACAGAATAGAGTCTGATTTCAACACCTTTGTCACGGGCGGTATCGCGAACGGCCGCACTTGGACGGACGTTGAAGCCGATGATGTAGGCGTTTGAAGCGTTGGCAAGGGTGACATCCGTTTCTGTGATGGTTCCCACACTCGCACGGATGACCGTGATGTTCGCGCCTTCCACTTCGATGTTTTCAAGCGCGCCCTTGAGGGCTTCAATAGAGCCTTGTGTGTCGCCTTTTATGATGATGTTGAGTTGTTTTTTCTCGTCTTCACCCATTTGAGCGAACATATCATCAAGACTGACGGATTTGGAAACGCCGTGTTCGGCTTTCCAGGTTTCTTCCGCACGTTTTTCAGAAATCTGGCGAGCGGTTCTCTCGTCGTCAAAGACTTTGAAAGGGTCACCGGCCTGAGGGACGTCTGAAAGACCGATGATTTCAACGGCCATGCTTGGCAGGGCGTGTTCGACCTGTTTGCCGAAGTCGTCGGTCATGTTTCTCACGCGACCAAAAGTATCCCCTACGACGATTGTATCGCCAAGGTGCAGGGTTCCGTTTTGTACGAGCAGTGTCGCTACAGGGCCTCTGCCTTTGTCGAGTTCCGCTTCAACGACGTGGCCGCTTGCTTCGCGGTTCGGGTTCGCTGTGATTTCACTGACTTCCGCAGTCAGAAGAATCATTTCAAGCAAATCATCGACGCCTTCGTTTTTAAGGGCCGAGAGTTCGACAAAAATCGTGTCACCGCCCCATTCTTCAGGAATGAGGTTGAATTCCGCGAGTTCCTGTTTGACTCTGTCTGGATTGGCACCGGCCATATCCATTTTGTTGACGGCGACGATGACTGGGACTTCCGCAGCCTTGATATGGTCGATTGCTTCACGGGTTTGCGGCATGACGCCGTCGTCCGCTGCGACTACGAGTATCGCGATGTCTGTGATGCTCGCTCCACGTGCACGCATTTCGGTGAATGCTGCGTGGCCCGGAGTATCGACAAACGTAATGGACTGACCATTCTTAATGTAGCGATACGCACCAATGTGCTGGGTGATGCCTCCGGCTTCGCCTTCTGTGACGCGTGCCTGGCGGATGGTATCAAGAAGTGTGGTCTTCCCGTGATCGACGTGGCCCATGATGGTGACTACTGGGGGACGCACTTCAAGGTCTTCTTCTTTTTCTTCGGTCTTGAGTTCTTCGAAGTGCACGGCTTCTTGTTCAGACGTGTCTTCAAGCACTTCAATGCCGTATTCCATTGCAATAAGTTCAACCGTCTCTTTATCGAGCGCCTGGTTTTGGTTGATCATGGTGCCGAGTGTCATGAGTTTCTTGATGATGGTGCTAATGGGGATTCCCATCATCTGTGAGAGTTCACTGACATTCATGCCTTCCTTGAAATGGACCGGGCCCTGAGGTTTAGGGGGTTGTTTCTTCTTGGTCTTCTTTCTGTTGTTAGGTCTTCTTGTGTTTCTGCGTTGTTTGGTTTGATGTTTCTTAGCCATCAAAACCACCTCTTTCTATGGAGTTTTGCTTAACGGTTTGATAAATCGCTTGTCCGTCACAGCAATGACTGTCCGCTTTTCTTTGCCGATGGCTTTTGAAAGTTCACTGGCGGTAAACATTTCGTTAAGCTCGGTATGGTAATAGGCTGCTTTGTCCCTGATCTTCTTTTGAATGTTTTCGCCTGCATCCGTGGCAAGGAAAACAATCATGTGAGGGTTCTTGTTAAAAGCGTTTATGACGCGTTCGCTTCCATCAACAAGGCCTCCAGCGCGGGCTGCGAGCCCGAGCAATCCAAGGATGCGTTTGTCACTCATCGCTGAGTGCCGCCTCACAGGCTTCATATACGGATGGGTCGACTTTCATCTGAAATACACGATCAAGGCCATTTTTCTTTTTCAGTGTTTTTATTGCGCTTTGGTCTTTTTTGACGTATGCGCCACGTCCATGGGCTTTGCCGGTTGGATCGACGAAGACTTCACCCTGCTTGTTTTTGACAATGCGCAGCATCGCTTCTTTAGGAAGCATTTCGCCGGTGGCGACGCATTTGCGCAAGGGTTCCTTACGCGTTTTCATCGTCATCAGCCTCGTCATACGCATCGTAGTCATCGTATTCGTAGCTGTCTTCTTCGTCATACTCGTTGTCATCAATCTCTTCGGCATTGGTTTCGCGTTCATCGATTGGGGTGTAGTTGATGCCCATTTCTTCGGCGTCGCTTATGGACTTGATATCGATTTTCCAACCGGTAGATTGAGCAGCCAGACGGGCATTTTGCCCTTTGGCGCCAATCGCGGAAGTGTAGTAGCGGTCTTCAACAATGACGATCGCTTCTTTTTCTTTATGGTCTGTATTGATGGCGACGACTTTCGCGGGTTCAAGGGCGCTCGCAATCAACGTTACTGGGTCCTTGGACCATTCGTAAACATCGATTCTCTCGCCTTGAAGCGCATCGAGCACTTCGCGGATGCGTTCACCCTTGTAGCCGACGACCGCGCCCACAGGATCGACGTTTTGATCATGGGAGAACACGGCGACTTTGCTGCGGCTTCCCGCATCACGGGCAAGGCCCATGATTTCCACGGTGCCGTCCATGATTTCAGGCGTCACCTGTTCAAGCAGACGCTTGACAAGATTTCTGTCGGTTCTTGATACGAAGACTTTGGGGCCTTTTGTGGTCATATCCACACGGGTTACATAGACTTTCAGTTTGGAACCGATTTTGGTTTCATCGGTTTTCAGGAGTTCTTTTCTCGGGAGGCTTGTTTCAAGATCGTGTCCAAGTGAAAGGGTCACGAAATCCTTGTTGAGGCCTGAGATTTCAGTCGTGATCATTTCATT
>JBNJEC010000054.1:0-7451 GCA_051745505.1 Bacillota bacterium | reverse complement strand
TGGATGATGTCCACGAAGTCCTCAAACGTAGGCAGCAAATCCGCACTCGGAATTTCACTGATGACGGCCATGTCCAAATCATCGGCGACCCGTCTTAGAAGTTTCAACCCTTCAAGGCCAAGGCCCTGGAAGGTGTAGGGCGAGGTTCTCGGTTTGTAGGCACCGCCTCTAAGCACATTCACACCACGCTTTTTGAGGTGGGTTGCGATGGTTTTGAGCTGGTCGTAGGATTCTACCGAACAAGGCCCGCTGATCATCGTGATGGACCCATCACCGATAGAGACATTTTCATTGATTTTGATGACGGTATCTTCATTTTTGAAGTCCCGGCTCACCTGTTTGAACGGACTTTGAATGCGGATGACGTTCTCGACACCGTCAAACACACGCAGATCCGCAGGATCGAGTTTTGAAGTATCGCCGATGATTCCGAAGATTTTTACGGCGTCACTGCTTACGTCCTTGAGTTCAAACCCCTTCTTGGTAAGATAGGTTTTAAAATTATCCAGTTCCTTGGTGGTGACGGCTTTTCTCATTTTGACGATCATAGTATCGCTCCTTTTTATATTAAAAAACATCCTATGGGGTCTCCCATAGGATGCATAATGTATACATTCGGTTGGCCCCACGTACTTAAAAGGCTTGCTTGCGCAATCCTATTTTAAACTATGGGGATAATACCATTTGCTGTGTCTTTTCATGTTCAACACACCTCTCAAGTATAAAGAAACTATAACACATTCATTTTGTTAGTTCAAGCGTTTGTCACAAGCTTTGCGACGGTTTCGACGTCCTTGTCTCCACGTCCGGACAGATTGACGATGATCGACTGATTTTTGTTCATTGTTTTGGCGAGTTTCATCGCGAACGCGATGGCGTGCGCACTCTCAAGTGCGGGGATGATGCCTTCCTTTTTACTTAGAAATCTGAAGGCTTCAAGGGCTTCATCATCGGTGATGCTTTCATAGGTCACGCGGTTCGTATCTTTTAAGAATGCGTGTTCAGGGCCAACCCCCGGGTAATCGAGGCCCGCGGATATTGAATAGACGTCCTGGATTTCTCCGTCATCTTCAAAAAGCCCGATGGTTTTCATGCCGTGAATGACACCGGGTTTGCCAAGGGACATGGTCGCGGCATGTTCTTTCGTTTTCAGGCCTTTGCCTGAGGCTTCCGCCCCATACATCTTCACACCTTCATCTTGCAAGAAGGCCGTGAAAAGACCGATGGCGTTGCTGCCGCCGCCTACGCAGGCGACGAGCGCATCAGGGAGGGTATTGTTGATTTTTAGAAACTGTGCTCTCGCTTCTTCACCGATGACGGATTGAAAGTATTTGACGATGGACGGAAAGGGATGCGGTCCCACAGCGCTGCCAAGCAGGTAGTACGTATCCTCAAGATTTTCCATCCAGTCACCGATAGCCGCGTCAACGGCGTCTTTGAGGGTGCGTTTGCCTGACTTGGCCGCTCTTACTTCTGCGCCCAGAAGTTCCATCCTGAAGACATTGAGTCTTTGACGTTTCATGTCTTCTTCACCCTGGTAGATGATGCAGTCCATGCCGAACAGCGCTGCGGCCGTAGCGGTCGCGACACCGTGCTGACCGGCTCCGGTTTCTGCGATGATGCGGGTTTTGCCCATTCTTTTGGCAAGCAAAATCTGACCGATGGTGTTGTTGATTTTATGGGCCCCCATATGGTTCAAGTCTTCACGTTTGAGATAGATGTTAGCCCCGCCGACGCTTTCTGTGAGTCTTTCTGCCAAGAAAAGCGGGGACTCTCTTCCAATATAGTGCTTGAAGTAATACCTGAGTTCCTTGTCGAATTCAGGGTCTTTCTTTGCGGTTTCAAAGGTTTCTGCAACTTCATTTAACGCGTCTTTCAAAGGTTCTGGGACATATTGTCCTCCGTAGTTTCCAAATTCATGCATGAGGGATTCTCCTTAGTGTTTTTAGTTTTTTGTATGGGTTGATTGTTTGATCTTTGAATGGTTCGATGCTTTCAAGTCACGTGAATCCCTCCTTTTATGGAATAAAAAAAAGCCCTCTGCAAGCAAAAATGCCTGCAGAGGGCGTCGTTATCAACGCGGTGCCACCTCAGTTTAACTGTAAAAAAACAGTCCTTGGATACCAACATATCCTGGCCCTTTAACGGAGGCTGCCGGCAGACCGTACTATGTTCGGGACTGCACTCATGGATCCATTTCATCATAGGTCATTCTTCGTTTTCAGCACCACGAAGTCTCTTGAAATGACGGAATGATTACTTCTTCCATTCAACGTGTTAGCGTAAGTTTAGCATGATAGATGCGTGGTGTCAAATCAATCGAGTATGTTTTTCACTCTGCCCACGGTGCCGTCTTCAAGACGGACCTTGATGCCGTGGGGATGGGTTTTTGAGTTTGTAAGAAGTTTCTCCACGATGCCTTCTGTGAGCTCACCGCTTCTTTGGTTCTGTTTTTCAACGACTTCAACTCTGGAGCCGATTTTGATGGCGCTTCTTTTTTGGTTGTCCATAGTGGCCTCTCTTAGTAAAGTATTGATTTGAGCAGTGCCTTGGCGTGGTGTTCGCCTTTTAGATAATAGGTGATATGATAGGCGAATTCGTGTACGGCGCCTGCGCCTCTTGCGGTGATGATGTTTTTGTCGGTGACCGCTTTTTCATCAGGGTGATAGTAGCCTTTCGGCATGTCTGACTGTGCGCCTGTGAAAGCGGTGAAACGCCGGTTGTCAAGAAGCCCTGCCTGGCCTAGGAATCTTGGCCCTGCGCAGATGGCTGCAACGAGTTTGTTCTGGTTGTGAAATTCCGTGACGAGGTCCTTGATTTTTGTGTCTGCGTCGACGTTGTTCTTGACGAACTTCCCACCGGGAATCACGACAAAGTCATAGTCCTCACGGTTGACGCCCCTCACGAAACTGTCCGCCTTGATCTTGGTTCCATAGGCAAGTTCAATATCGAGTGTGTCTCCGAATGTAGCCATGGTCACGTCAAAATCGGCGCGTATGAGCAAGTCTCTCGTACCGACGACTTCCAAATCTTCGTTGTCGCTGTGTACAATGAGCAATCCTTTCATGATTAGCCCTCCTAATCTAAGTCAATTATAGCATCTACCCTTTTAATGTTCCAAGTCATTCGGTCTTAAAAGTGCGCTCTTGACTGTCCCATCGGACTGATAAAGCGCCTTGAGCACATAGAGGCTTCCGATGAAGAAACCGAAAATCATGAGAAGCACGATCCAAATGACGGCCTTTAAAACAGTTTCTTCCTTGTAGGCGACCCAAATCGCAAAAAGGGTGAAGCCGGCATAAAGGTCAATCAAGGACACAATGCCCCAAGGATTTTGCATCAGGTCGCTTCCGTCTTCAAAGAAACTGCCGAAAAGAAACCCTTGAAACAAGGCGTAGGTCATGGCAGCCAAGCTGATCCATGCAAGTATTTTGGCTATTTTCATATTATCCCTCGTTCTTTCTGTAGTGTATGATGTCTTCTTGTCTGATGCCCTGATCGACCGCATAAAGCAAAAGTATTACTGCAAAAGCGAGCAGACCAGTCAATATCATGTAGAGTGCATTGATTTCAAACGGTCCGATTCTTAGGACGCTTCCCATCTCATAAAACGTTTCAAGAGGCGTGCCCGCCTCAGGGTCGATGGTATAAAAATAGTTCGCCCTTTGAGAAAGGGTCGCTATGAAAAGATTGTTGATGAAGTGCGCGATGATGTATAAGGGGACAAGCACTTTGAACAATTTGATGAGTATGCGCTTGCTCAGTGTCACAAAGCCGTTCTGGTAGGCGTAAAGGGTCATCGAAACGATGAGCATGTGGCCAAGAATATAGGCAATGCCCCTGTAAGTCAGAAGTGTGGAATAATTCTCCAGACTGTTCGCGAACACGATGGACGCGTAAGCGGCGGGAAGGTTGAGTGTAAAGGCAAAGCGAAAAGCGTTCTATCTTTTTTGATAAACGCGAGTAGCAAGACGAAGTTCGCCAAGTGACAAATCTGAAGTGGAATAATCTCAAAGTGAAGGGCGAAGTCCTTGTTGATCCAGATCTCCAGGTTTCTAAGCAGCAAAAGCACCACCGCAACCCCATCATGATGATGCCGATGCGTCTCTTGGCGTCAAAAGAATGGCGTTTGGTGAGATAATGAAGCCCAATCGCAAGAATGATGGGTGAAGCGATAAAGAGGAAATGTCCGAAACTCCACATAGTGAATGTCATGGCCTGCACTCCTTATAGATGTTACTTCAATTATAAAACAAGTGAAGCCGTTTTGCCACTAAAATCCGCGCGTTTGTCCTTTGTAAGGAGGCTCGTCGCCTCTTCTGTATTCCTCGATGCCGGGCCCATTCATGGTATGAAGGCGCCAGATGCCATAAATATAGGTGATGATAAGCACGATGACAGTCGCAGGGACACCCAGGACAACGTTGGCCCAGGCAAGTGTTTGTGTGTCCCCAAAGAGAAAGAGATAGATTTCAAGGCTAAGACGGATTGTGATCATCACACCCCAGAAGATGCTGACTTCACTGTAGGCGGGGCGGACGTCGTCTCTGAAAAACCAGGCCTTCTCCCAACCACGCACGATGTGAGAAACCCACGCCGCGATCGGTCTTTTTAGGATGATGCTCACGATGGTGGTGATGATAAGCAGCGTACTGCCTATGATATCTGGGATGAAGTAACTGGACGCATTCGCACTGATGAGCGCAAGTGCGGTCGCGACCCCAACACCGCCCATGCCACCAAGCGCGTAGTAGAAATTCGCACCCTTGAAGATTCTATATAGGGTGAAAAAGAGCGACGCCAAAAAGGCAATCCCGACCGTATAAACCAGATCCACCCTGCCGCTCAATACGGCGAAAAGAATCGGTGGCACAAGGACGTCTAATGTTTTGCCTTTGAGAACGGTTAGCAGTTCTTCTTTGATGTCATGCATGAGTTTTTTCATGGCCTCACCTCACAGTTTTATTCCATTATACCATTGTAGTTGTATACATGAATGAAAACACACCTGCAAAATTGCAGGTGCGCCAAGTTATTTCATTTTTCTGTAGATTCTCGCTTCATAGCTGTCAAGGGTGGCGCTTGACGCGTCCATATCGTCTTGATTGCTCATGAAGAGCGTATAGCCTTCAATAAGTGTTTTGTCAAAGGTTGCCTTGTCTTTTTTGAAGTTCGCAACCACCAGGAAGTCATAGTGTTTACCGGTTGTCTCATAGACGAAGTTCTTTGGATCGTCGAGATCGTGGAAGGTGAGATCCCCATGAGCGAGCGCTTCTTCTTCCCTTAGTGCGAGCAAAAGCTTGTAGGTGCTCAGAATGGAGGTTTCATCATTTTGCTGGTTTTTGACATTGAGGGTTTTATGGTTTCCATTAACCGGCATCCATGGTTCCACGGTTGAAAAGCCAGCGTAAGGAGCGTCATTCCACTGCATCGGGCTTCTTGCATTATCACGGGAACGGTCCCTAAGAGCTTGCATTGCGGTTTCATGAGACGTGCCGAGGTCCATGAAGTTCTTGTATTCGGTGAAGACTTCGACGTCCTTGAAATCGTCAAGATTTTCATAGTCGACATTGGTCATGCCGATTTCCTCGCCGTAATAGACGATTGGGGTGCCTGGAAGCATGTAAAGGGTAAACGCAAGCATTTTCGCGCTTTTTTCCCAGTATTCAGGCGAATCGTCTCCGTAGTGCGAGACGATTCTCGGCTGGTCGTGGTTGTGCCAGTAGATGACGTTCCACCCTTCGCCTTTCAGGATTTGATTCCATTTGCTGAAGCTGTGTTTGATTGCGGGCACGTCGACTTCACCCTTGGCCCATTTGCCAGGGGTGAGTTCGTTGGAATCATCGGTATCGACCCAGCAGTGTTCGAACTGAATGAGCATGTCGAATTCGTTGGAATCAAACCCTGCGTACTGAAGGGCTTCTTCTTTTGAAGCCCCACCGGATTCACCGATGGTCATGAGGTTGTTCGGGGTGAATATCTCCTTGCCAAGCATCTCAAGGTATTCGTGGTGTTTGGGAAGGCTTGAGAAGTTTTCATAGCCCGGGTGTCCGTCTGGGAAATCCCAGTTCTTTTCAAGGTGGTTGGCCGCGTCGATTCTAAAACCGTCCACCCCGAGATCGACCCACCACTTGATCATGGCTTTCAGGTCTTCTTGCATGGAAGTATTGCGCCAGTTGAGATCCGGCATCTTCTTGCTGAATATGTGAAGGTAGTATTCACCTGTCGGCTCGTTGTAAGTCCATACGGAGCCGCCGAACCATGAACGCCACCGGGTTGGGATATGCTTGTTGCCGTCTTCATCAATGGAGCCCTTGTGCCATATGTAGTAGTCGTGGTATTTCTCGTGGTCCGGATGGTTTGGATCTTTCGCCGCTTCAAACCAGGGATGCTCATCGCTCGTATGGTTCAGCACGAGGTCCGTGATGATGTACATCCCTCTTTTGTGCGCTTTATCGAGCAGTTCCTTGAAGTCTTCGATGGTGCCATAATCTGGACTGACTTTCCAGTGATTGCGAATGTCATAGCCGTTGTCGTCCATCGGTGAATCGTAGTGCGGAGAGAGCCAAAGGGTCTCTGCCCCCAGATCTTCGAGGTAATCGAGTTTTTCTATGACCCCTTGAATATCTCCGATGCCGTCTCCATTCGAGTCGTTGAAACTTCTCAGATAAATTTGATATATTACGGTATCCTGCCAGTATTTTCTTTCCATGTGAAACTCCTTTTAATTCAGTTTTCTCTTCCATATTGTATATAAAAAGTGCGGGCTTTTCAATGCGTTGTGCCCAATTCATGAAAAAGCGGCTCCGAAGAGCCGCTTCATTAAAAGTCTTTTGTGATGCTCGCGAGGGTTTCTTTTAGCAGGATGTAACTGCGCTCGGTTGAGGCAATATCGAGTTTTTCTCCCGGTGTGTGCACATCCAAAATGTTCGGGCCGAAGGCAATGATGTCGATGTCACCGAGTTTTTCCTGTAAAAAGCCGCATTCAAGACCGGCGTGGATGGCTTCGACCTGGCTTTCCTTGCCGGTGAGTCTTTCATAGGTTTCACGCATGAGTGTGCGGATGCTCGAATTTTTCTTGTAGGCCCATTCGGGGTAGGAGGCACTGACAAGTGTCTCTGCGCCATAAGCGGACGCGACGTGGTCTATTCTGTTCAGGATTTCTTGTTTGTGGGTGCGTTTTGAACTCCTGATGGCACTTTCAAAGGTCACCTGGTTGCCGTCGGTGGATAGAACGCCAAGGTTGGTGGAACTTTCCACGAGGCCTTCTATTTCATGGCTGTAGGTGTTGATGCCTGTAGGCATGAGTCTGAGCAGACCGATCAGGCGCGCTTTTGAAACATCTGTGAAGGGTGAGGACGGGGCGCTTTCTTTGGAAAGTGCCAGGGCGATGGCCTTGTCGGTTGCTTCATATTCTTCCTTGAAGGCAAGTGCCATGGCTTTCAAGACAT
>JBNJEC010000053.1:0-7609 GCA_051745505.1 Bacillota bacterium | reverse complement strand
GCGATGAATTCAAGCGCTTCTTCAAGCGTGAAGATTTTCGGGTTGATGATTTTGAGTGCTTCGTCGGTTCCACTTGAACGCACGTTGGTGAGTTTCTTGTTTTTGGTTGGGTTGACGACGAGGTCGTTGTCTCTTGAATGAAGACCGATGACCATGCCTTCGTAGACTTCCGTCGCAGGTTTGATGAAGAGGTTGCCTCTGTCACTCAGATTGAAGAGTGAGTACGCCATCGCTTTTCCGTTTTCCTTGGAAATGAAGACTCCGTTACGCTCAGAGGTGATTGGGCCTGCGTGAGGCAGGTATTTGTAAAACACTTTTTCAAATGTCCCTGTGCCATGCGTCGCATTGATGAATTCGCTTCTGTATCCGATGAGGCCACGTGTAGGCACCAAGTATTCAAGCTTGGTGTAGCCTGCGTCCGATGTCATGGATTGAAGGGTGGCTTTTCTCAGGTTCATCTGCGTGATGATGGTGCCCGCGTATTCGTCCTTAAGCGTAATCATGACCCTTTCATACGGTTCATGAATGACGCCTTCGCTTTCACGTAGAAGGACTTCAGGTTTGCTGACGGCGAGTTCATAGCCTTCACGTCGCATTTTCTCAAGAAGGATGGAGAGGTGAAGTTCACCGCGTCCACTTACCTTGTAGCCTTCTTTGTCCTTGAGTGGTTCAACTCTGAGGCCGACATTAGTCTCGAGTTCCTTCATGAGGCGGTCTCTGATCTGGCGACTTGTCAGGAACTTCCCGCTTCTTCCGGAAAACGGTGAATCGTTGACAAGAAAGTGCATGGTAAGCGTAGGCTGTTCAATCGTCATGGCCGGAAGGGCCTTGACGTGTTTCGGATCGGTGATGGTTTCACCAATCGATATGGTGGAGATGCCTGTGAAGACGACCATGTCCCCTGCGTGGGCTTCTTCTACCTCAACACGTTTGAGCCCGGCGTTTACGTAAACCTTTGAAATACGTTCGCTTGAAAGTGAGCCGTCCCGTTTGATTTGTGTGACGGTCATCCCTTTTTTAAGTGAGCCTTGGAGGATTCTACCCATCCCCATACGACCCTGATAATCATCATAGTCAAGTGAGGATATCTGGAACTGGAGAGGTTTGTGATCAAGATTCGGGTAAGGCTTTACGTGATCTAGAATCAAATCGAAAAGCGGGGTTAAATCCGTGCTATCAACGTCAAGATCCGTAGTTGCAATGCCGTCTTTGGCAATCCCATAGACAATAGGGAAATCGAGTTGTTCATCGGTGGCCCCGAGTTCATCAAAAAGATCGAAACTCATGTTCACGACTTCTTCGCTTCTCGCATCCTTTTTGTCAATCTTGTTGATGAAAAGGATGGGTTTCAAGCCTTTTTCCAATGATTTTTCAAGCACGACACGGGTTTGGGGCATTGGGCCTTCGCTTGAATCCACGAGCAAGATGACACTGTCAACCGTCCGCATGATGCGTTCGACTTCACTTGAGAAGTCCGCATGTCCCGGAGTATCGACAATATTGATTTTGGTGCCGTTATGTTCAATTGCACAGTTTTTTGAATAGATTGTGATGCCGCGTTCTCTTTCGAGGTCATTACTGTCCATGACCTGTTCTACGAGGGTTTCGTGTTCAGAGAATATGCCGCTTTGCTGAAGGAGCGCATCCACAAGGGTAGATTTGCCCGCGTCGACATGGGCGATGACACCGACATTGATAATTTTTTTCATGATATTTCCAACTTCCTACTTGGTATAGTAATATTCTTTTCCATAAAAAAGCGATGCGTAAAAGTGCGCATCGCTTTATGGTTTTAATGACTGGGCCATTGTTCCAACGTGGGAGGTGCAAACGCATTGGTTTCTTACTGTCAACAGTATACCACGAATTCCCATTATACCAAGCTTTTTTACATTTCTTTATGCACTAAAGCCATGTAAATGCTCACATAGTGCACAATCACTCAATACCGTTTTTTCCCAAATACTTCAGGCGTTCCTTGTGGCACTTCTTGACCTTGGTCGTCTCTTTTTTTATTTTCCCAATTCCTTGTCGCTTTCAAGTTTGTATGTGTGGTTGAGTTTGTAACTTCCGTGTTTTGACCCATAACACCATCTCGCGGCCTGTATTCATAATGTGTTCACAATTATAGTATAGGGTTTTTCTATGAGTTTGAAAAGAGTTATTGCTTAAGCTGTAACCAAGCAGTTCTGTTATATTCCTTAATTGGAATGTAACAGGCATAAAGCGCTTTTAATTAGAAAAAACACCTTATGGTTTGTCACTGTATGAAGGCTCTTTTATAATCAATTTCGAGTCATTCGCAACACAAACATTTTATGGAGGTTTTTTATGTTTACCAATCTAAGAATTGATTCATGGCAAGTACTCGTCTTATACATTGTCACCATTCTCGTTGTGGCGTTTTTGATGGGGCTTAGAAAGCGCCGTGTCAAATTTTCATACCGCGTACTGACCGCGCTTGGTCTTGGACTCGTCGTTGGAACGCTTTTCGGCGATGACGCCACCATCATAAGACCAATCGGTTCCTTGTATGTAAGACTCATCATGATGATTGTGATTCCTCTTGTTTTCACATCCATCATCAAAAGCTTTACGGACTTAAAGGATTCCAGCAAAGTCAAATCCATTGGTGGGTGGTCTGTGTTCTGGTTGTTGTCCACAACCGCACTGGCAACCGTCATCGGGCTCATTTACGCGACCAGTTTCAATCTCGGGCTTGATTTTGATACGTCTTCAATCAGCTATACACCCAGAGAGGTCGTACCGTTTGAAGAGGTTATTCTCAATCTTTTCCCGAATAACATTGTCGCTCACATGGCTGAAAACCAGATGGTGCCAGTCATCATCTTTGCGCTTTTCATCTCCATCGCGATGATCGTGGAAAGAAAAAAACACCCAGATATCGTAGAACCATTCAAAAACTTCATTGATAGCTTCCAGCTTATCATGGTGCGCATTACCAAGTTTGTCATGCGGTTCACCCCTTATGGTGTTTTCGCACTCATTGCGAATGCAGCCGGTAGAAACAACATCGATACAATGAAAGCACTCGGGCTTTACATCATCATTCACTATGTGGCGCTCATCACGCACTTCCTGATCGTGCATCTGCCGCTCATCACCTTCGTCGCACGCCTCAACCCACTTCGTTTCATCAAGAAAATCTATCCCGCATCCATCGTCGGGTTCACCTCGCAAAGCAGCTATGGAACCTTGCCCGTGACCATCCGCTCTCTCACCGACAGAGTTGGTGTTTCTGAGCGCATCGCGAGTTTCACAAGTCCGCTTGGCGCAAATGTCGGCATGAACGCATGTGGGGGCATATTCCCAGCCATGGTTGCCGTCATCACCGCGAATGCGTTCGGCCTAGATCTTGCGGTGAGTGATTACTTCCTCATCGTTCTCACCACGACCATTGCGAGCATCGGCATCGCCGGCGTTCCAGGCATCGCAAGCATCGCCGCGAGCGTCGTGCTTCTTTCACTCGGTCTTCCGCTTGAGGGCATTGGACTCATTATCGGGGTCGATGCACTCATTGACATGGGAAGAACCGCACTCAACGTGACTGGCACCATGGTCAGTGCCACCTTGGTTGCGAACCATGAAGACGAACTCAACCGTGACATATTCAAAGAGGACCAACCGCTTTTCAACAGTTCCATCGAATAAGAAAATTCCAAAGAAAGGCTGATTTAAGCCTTTCTTTTTTTAACACCACGAGTGTTTTCTGCTAGATGGACGGTTTAAGAGGATACTCAAGACCCTTGTGAGGGTCAAAATAGAAAAAGTGCGGTGAATATATTGTTAGAAAGAGAAAGTATTGGTACACTTAAGGTATAATAAACATGATGGACTTACCATGGGGCAAACAAGTAGAATGAAAAGCATGATTATCTTTTTACGGTATTTCTTTTCTCGTTCTCTAAGCATCGGGTTTACATCTTCACATTTTATTTTCCTTGAAAACAACTGCACGCTCATGCAGGGGTATTACTTCTCAAAGATTCTCTCATAAAGCGTTTGAATGCTCCACCACCAAATTCAAAGGAGTGATTCCATGGCTTTGAAAACGAAACGTCTTTTTATCAGAGGCTTCAAGAGAAGTGATCTCGAAGATTTTTACGCATACGCAAAGGTCAAAGGCGTCGGTGAGATGGCCGGATGGAAACCCCATTCGTCAAAAAAAGTTTCAAGCGCCATTTTGGAACAGTTCATAGACAATCCGGAAGTCTTCGCCCTTGAACTAAGAGACTCGGGCAAGATGATAGGATCCATTGGCCTGCACAAAAAACCTTTTGATGAAGACGACAATTTCTACAGACAAAGAGAACTCGGCTACGTGCTTTCCAAAAACTACTGGAACCAGGGCCTCATGAGTGAAGCCACAAAAGCGATTGTCGATTTCGGTTTCAACGCGATGAACCTTGACCGCATCAGCTGCGCGCATTTCATTGGCAACACCCGTTCTGAGGCCATCATCAAAAAGCTAGGCTTCACATTCGTCAAATACGATACCTACTATGCAAAAACACTGGACAAGACCTTCAAGGAAAAGAAATACATTCTATACAACCCAAGAAAAAAATCTCTCAAACATTGAGAGATTTTTTATTTACCGCTAAGATCATCCACCAGCGCCTGGTACGCCTCTTCAAGACGGGTGAAGTTAATGTCGTATTTCTTTCGCTTCTTCGGACTCGGTTTCAATATATTGGTTGTGACAAACGCATTGATGTGATAGCTTATCGTCGCACTGCTTACACCCAGATCTTCCGCAATCTGTTTTGTGGACGTGGTTCCGCTTGCAATTTTTCTAAGCACTTCATACCGCGTCTTGTCCGCGAAATTCTTGAACAATTTCGTCTGGCTTTCAACATGGGTTTCATGCTTGTTCACAAGGTTTTCAAACCCTTCGTCCATATGAATCCCTGAGACGATGAATGATCCGCCTTTCCCTGATACAATCATGAAACTGTAGGAAAACACGATTGAAATAAGATAGCGGTTCTTCTCAGAATCGAGAAACTCCTTGCTAACAAATCCCTGGGTTAGATTGTCAAAGCCCTTTTCCCCTTGTTTTTCAAGGGTGTTTTTCAAAGTCGTCTCGCAAGCCTTGATCAACGATGCATGTTCCGCGTAGGCTTCATCGTAGAGCGGCTTCAACGTTTCCATCAATGCCTTGAAACCCTTCAGATGGGCCTTCGGGTCTTCAAGCATCATAAGCAGATTGAAGCGGTAACGCTCTTCTGTTGCCAGGTTTCTTATGAAGGTGATTTCTTCGCCTCTGCTTGATACAATGGCTTCCGCTTCTTTGTGCATGGTATCGTCTTCGATGTAGAGAATCTCCTTGTCCGCCGCCAAGAGACTTTGTACAAGTCTTTTTTTGAACAGCGCATCCTCAACGGTTTCAAGATCGGCCAGGTAGGCCTCAAGTGAATCGTAGCCAAAAAACGGAAAAGCCTTTGTAAGAAGCTGGAAAAAATCATAGTCGCTCATGAATTCATCGGCATAAAACTGTCTGATGGATTTTTCATAATAGGAAAGCCTGCTTTGCATGCTTTCAATGAATGCGACATGATCGCGGTTTGAAAAATCTCTCAAGTCCTTTTTGGATACCCCATACGTGGATTCCTCATCGCCGTCAAGCTTTAGAAATACAATCCTAGGAAGCTGCATCCTATCGTAGATGATGCTTTCTTTTTTATAATATTCAAACTGCATGCGCCATGCCCTCTTTCTCGCTTTTCTGCTCTGGTGCCTCAATAATGGTGCTGGCCATGAGCAGTCTTTTTCTGAAGACCATAATGCTTACAAGCAATAGGCCACCTGCTATTAGTATAACATAGAGCGGATTGATGGTGTCGAATAGAAATCCGAAACTCATCTGACCGATTGGAATCATGATGGTCACAAGCAAGTTGAGAACGGTTGAGGTTCTTCCCATCATATGAACAGGCACGATTTGTGCGAACAGGGTTTCGATTGTAATGTTCACAACACTTATTGAAAGTCCGATAAAAAACGATATGACCATGAGTAGTGCAAATGGGAGAATGGAATTATCGAAAGCCCTGAATCCTGCCATAAATGGAACCAACGCAATGGATAAGACCAGGCCTCCGACCAACATAAACGAAATGACCGTAACTTTCGGGATATCAAACTTCTTGATATATCCAGCAACAAGGATTGGTGCGCCAATCATTGAAATCGCCATGATGGTCTGAAAGAGTCCGTATTCAACTTCACTGCCGCCCAATACATCAATAATGATTACAAGGTACCCTACCGCAAACAAGGGGCCAATCACGAAGTTCACAATGGTACCGAGACTGATGATGGTCGCAATGAATTTATTGTCTTTGACCACTTCAAGCCCTTCCTTTAGATCCGTGAAGAAGCTCTTGACATTCAGTTTTTCCGGTCTCTTATGCATGGGTGGGACGTGTATGAAGAGTTCCATCGATGCACTTAGAAGAAAGCTGATTGCGTTAAATACCAATACGACAAGCAACCCTGCAAATCCAAAAAGCGCAGCCCCAATCATGGGTGAGGCAAGTCTTGCGATACTCATGGAAAGACTCATCAGCGATCTCGCTTCCACCATTTTTTCCTGTTTGACGATACTTGGGACAATGCCTGATGAAGAGGACTCATAGAAAATCTCAGTAATCTCAAGCATTACAACGAGTATGTATACACTAAGAAGATTGAAATCGCCTCTTACCATAAGAAGATAGGAAAACCCAAGCAACATGACACCATTGAAAATATCAAGTGAAACAATCATTTTCTTGCGGTCAAACCAGTCACCAAACACACCTGCGAATGGGGAGAAAAGGAGTCTTGGCAGAATCGAAATCGCAAGCATGGACGCAAAAAGCGTCGCCGATCCTGTGAGTGCGTATACATATAAGGATAGTGCGAACTGTTGAACATTGCTGCCAAGCATGGAAGTAAGTTTACCGATTAGCAGAAGTGTCAAATCCTTGTTTCTTAGAATTCTTAAAGTTTCCATCTAAATCACTCCATTTATTAGATTATAATCTAATTATATTCGATATTTTATAAATGTCAACAGTTTTATTAGATATTTATCTAATTAATTGCAAAAATAAAAAAAGCGTTGAAAAATGAGGGCTTTCAACGCTTTTCATTATTACTATTGTTATTTTGTTTCTATATCTTTTCTTCGTTCCTCCCACGTTTCCTCCATGCGTTCCTGGAGGTGAAGAATGAGCCTGTAGATGACAAATACGACCAGTGCCATGAAGATGAAGTCGATGGTGTGTTGAATGAATTTACCATAGTAGATGGCATTTTCCACAATGCCTTCTTCTTCGTTGGCTGCGGTGATGACGTATTTGTAGTTGTCAAAGCCCTCTTTGCCTGTAATTAAACTGAGCACAGGCATGAAGACATCATTGACAAGACTTTGAACGACCCTGTTGAAGGCCGTACCGATGATGACCGCGATGGCGAGTTCCATGATGTTGCCTCTGGTCACAAAGGTTTTGAAGTCTTTTATGAACCGTTCCATAGTTCCCCTCTTTTCCATTTAGAGCTCCTTGTATTCCTTGACGAGGTCTTCCATCATTTTCTTACC
>JBNJEC010000052.1:0-7901 GCA_051745505.1 Bacillota bacterium | reverse complement strand
TTAAAGAGGGGGACATACCCTCTTGGCATTCGTGAATGAAATTCATTGAACCATTATCAATTATAAATCATTTTCCTCTAAAATTTTAGCATAATGCTTGCGACGGAGCACGAGGTGATTGACGAGAATGAATGCAACACCAAGAAGCACCATGAGAATGGAAATGACTTGTGCGATTCTAAGCCCCGTATCGCCTATGAATAGCGCGTCGGTACGCATAGCTTCGATGAAGAAGCGTCCGATTGAATACCAGATCAAGTAAACACCTATCATGTCACCAGAACGAACGAACTTGGTTCTCCTGAGGACCAGAATCAACGCAAACCCTGCTACGTTCCATATGGATTCATACAGGAACGTCGGATGATAATAATTCATGCCATCAGGGCCGTTTATGTACATCATGTTCACGATAAATTCAGGAATGCGGAGTGTCTCGTGAAGCCATGCGAACTGTTCTGCGTGACTGAGCACTTCCGTGCCGTTTTCAAGGCCGCCTACGACGCCGCCGTGGGCTTCCTGGTTGAAGAAGTTGCCCCAGCGTCCAAATGCCTGTGCAATCAGGAAGCCGGGGGCGATGAGGTCCAAAATCTTGAATATGTCAAGGCCTCTTACCCTGGTATAGACAATCGATGCCACTACGGCCACGATGAATCCACCGTGAATAGCCAAGCCACCTTCTTGAATCTGGAAGATGCTCCACAAATCACCCTTGTAGTAATCCCACTGGAATATCACATAGTAAAGACGAGCCCCGATAATCGAAAGTGGCAAAATGATGATGAGTCCGTCTATTATGTAGTCAGATTTGATGCCGAGATGTTTCCCTTCACGTATGCCCAGATAAAGTGCCGTGAGCACACCAAGCAAAATCATGAAGCTGTACTTGTATATGGTGATTGGTCCAAGTTCTATCAAAATATTGGAAAATGCTTCATATCCGCCTTCATGAGCGGCGGCTAACAGTTGTGTGAAAATCATGGGTATCCCTCATTTAGTTTTTATTTTCAGTCGCTTTTTTTCGTGCCTTTGTCTTGTCGCTGATTTCCTTGGTCAGAGAATCGGTGAAATCCTTGGCCATGTTCGTCCCAAGGAAGTGAAGTCTCGCATTCATCGCGGCGACTTCCACGAGAGAAGCGACACTGCGTGCGGCGGTGACGGGAATAGTCATATGATGCACATCCGTCTCGAAGAGTTTTTCAGACTGAATGTTCAGACCAAGACGGTCATAATCGTTTTCCTGCTCCCAGCTCACAAGATCAACCAGCAGCATGATACGCTTGTTTTCCTTGAAGGCACTCGCCCCAAAGAGCTTGACGACATTGACTATTCCAACGCCCCTTATTTCAAGGTGCTTGGCAAGTAGCGGTGGCGCTTCACCGATGACGTTGCCGATTTCACGTTCGTAGTAATCCACGCGATCATCCGCAACGAGCTGATGGCCTCGTCTGACGAGTTCGAGTGCGACCTCGCTTTTCCCGATGCCGCTTTTCCCACGCATGAGTACGCCCACACCACTGATGTCCACGAGTGTGCCGTGCATGGTCTTGCGTGGAGCGAGTTTGGCGAAGAGGTACTGATAAAGACTTGAGAAGAGTTCACTCGTCTTCATGGAACTTTTCAGTACCGGTACATTGTAGTGATTGCCTTTTTCGATAAAGAGTTTCGGCACTTCGACGTGCTTGGAGAAAACGAATGCCGGTGGTTTTCTTTCGAAAAGCATATCCACGCGGATATTTTGATCCTCTTCGTTGAGCCATCCATAGAAAGTAACTTCCTTGCTTCCGAAAATTTGAATCCTGTCCTGTTCAAAGAAATCAAACAGACCTGCAAGCTCCAGTCCCGGACGGGTCAACTGGGAGTTTTCAACCTTGCTATCAAGGCCGTCTTTTCCACTGACCACTTCCATATTATAATCTTTTACGAGTTCTTCGATAGTGATATGCATGGCAATCACCCTTTCATTTTAATGAGCATCGCTTTGACGAGTGTGCTCAGGATATATCTGAAGACGATGAAAAAGCCTACGAATATCACAAGCAGTGTCTCATTGACAAAACGGATGTACTCTTCAAACACATAGGCATCCAGAAGATAGAATATGCTTAAATACCCGAAGAAGAAGACAAAGCCAAGTGTTCTCAGCACGAATTTGAAGTGATTTTTCACAAGATACTGCCTGAAGGCGACTTCCATCACCGTATAAGCGAGCACGAACAGCAGTATGACTGCGAGATCTTCTGTGAATTCCACAAAATCAAAAAGCTGCATGATCGAATAGATGACGACCAGGTTGAGCGAAAAATACATGAGCAGATTCAAAAAAGGATTTCTGTGAAACATGGTGCCGAACTCGATTTTGATCATGCGGGGCCCACGCGGTTTTTTTGCGTTTTTCTTCTGGGCTTCCAATTTCTTCATTTCCTTCAGAAGTTCCTTGAGCTCCTCTTCAGAGAGATGCTCCTTGTTTTCAGGGGCGTTTTTACGAGATCCCTTATTGTCCTCGTTGTTTTTATTGTCATTCGTTTGTTGGTTTTCTTCGCTACTGCCATCTTGCTTTTTCTTCTCTTCATCTTCCATAAGCGACTATCCTTTCAGTACGTCTTTCAGGTAACGACCCGTATGACTTTTTGTGGATCTCGCGACTTTCTCAGGCGTGCCTTCTGTGAGGATGTTTCCGCCTTCTTCGCCGCCTTCGGGTCCGAGGTCAATGATGTGGTCCGCAACCTTGATGACATCGAGGTTGTGTTCGATGATGACGACGGTTGCGCCTTTGCTGACGATGTTGTCCATGACTTCAAGAAGGCGTTTGACATCGTCACTGTGCAAGCCTGTGGTCGGTTCATCAAGTATGTAGAATGTGTCGTCGGTGATTTGCTTGGTAAGTTCTCTAGCAAGTTTCACGCGTTGTGCTTCGCCACCTGAGAGTGACGGGGCGGACTGACCGATTTTGATATAGCCAAGCCCGACATCGTGAAGGGTTTCAAGTTTGTGGTGAATTTTCGGGATGTTTTCAAAAAACGGCAACGCTTCTTCGATGGTCATATCAAGTACATCCGCGATGTTTTTGCCCTTATAAGTAACCTGGAGCGTTTCACGGTTGTAGCGTTTGCCTCCGCAGGCTTCACATGGGACGTAGACATCGGGTAGGAAGTGCATTTCTATCTTGATGACGCCATCCCCATGGCAGGTTTCGCAGCGGCCGCCTTTGACGTTGAAGCTGAAGCGGCCCTTTTTATAGCCGCGTTGCTTGGCGGTGTTGGTCATCGTGAAGATTTCACGGATATCATCGAATACGCCTGTGTAAGTCCCCGGGTTGCTTCTTGGGGTTCTGCCAATCGGAGATTGGTCGATGTTGACAATCTTTTTCATCGAATCCGCGTTGTCGATGGTCTTGAAATCTCCATGGGGAATCTTCTTGGTGTAAATCGCGTTGTGGAGGCCTGTGAAAAGACATCCGTTCACAAGCGAGCTTTTCCCGCTTCCACTCACGCCGGTCACGACCGTAAGGAGACCTTTTGGAAACTTTGCGTTGATGTTTTTAAGGTTGTTTTCCTTGGCGTTTTTGACCGTTATATAGCCATTTTCCGGTTTTCTTCTCTTGGTAGGTATTTCGATTCTCTTTTGTTTTGAAAGGTATTGCCCGGTAATGCTGTTTTCGGCTTTAAGGATTTCATCATAGGTACCCTGGAAGATGAGTTCTCCTCCAAAATCTCCGGCCCTGGGTCCGATATCGATAATCTGATCAGCCATCTCCATGGTTTCTTCATCGTGTTCGACCACGACGAGCGTGTTGCCGAGATCACGCATGGATTTAAGCGTGTTGATGAGCTTGCGGTTATCTCTTTGATGAAGACCGATTGAGGGTTCGTCCAGCACATAAAGCACCCCTGTAAGGCGGGAGCCTATCTGGGTGGCAAGGCGTATGCGCTGTGCTTCACCCCCACTTAATGTGGCGGCTCTTCTGGACAGGGTCAAATACCCCAGTCCAACATCTTTTAGGAACGTCAGACGACTCTTGATTTCTCTTAGAATCATCTCACTGATTTTCTTGTCGGTCGTAGATAAATCGAGCCCGTCCAGAAACTCAATCAGGTTCGCAATGGACTTGTCGGTCATCTCGATGATGTCAATGCCGCCGACTTTAACACTGAGCGCTTCTTCGTTCAGTTTCTTTCCGTGACATTTCGGACACGGCTGTTCGGCCATCATGCTTTCAATCCAGTCTCGGATGAAACGGGACGTGGTTTCTATATAGCGTCTTTCGAGGTTATTGATGACGCCTTCGTAGTAATCGTATTTTTCATGTTGAATGCGGCTTGATTTGCCCTGGAACTTGAAAGGAATCTTCTCATCGGACCCGTAGAACACGCGTTCTTTTTCTCGGTCACTCAGTTTCTTGAATGGTTTCTTGATATTGATATTGTAAAAATCCGCCATCGCCTTGAGCTGCTTGAAGTGGTAGGCCGTAGTGTTTTTCCACCCGCTGATGGCGCCTTCTTGAATGGAGAGTTTCGGATCCTTCACAAGGAGTTCCTTGTCGATTTTTCTCAGATACCCAAGCCCTGAACAGACTTCACACGCTCCGTAGGGGGCGTTGAAGGAAAAGAGTCTCGGTTCTAGTTCGGAGATTGAGAAATCGCAGTAAGGACACGCAAAATCTTCACTAAAGGTGTGTTCTTCGCCATTTACGAGTACGATGACTTTTCCTTCACCGATTTTTGAAGCGGTCTCCATTGAGTCAAAAAGCCGTGAACGAATGCCTTCACGACGTTTGAGACGGTCCACGACCACTTCTATGCTGTGTTTTTTGTTCTTTTCAAGCTCGATGTCATCTTCTAAATCCATGATGTCTCCGTTGATTCGAATGCGGACATAACCTTCTTTTCTAAGGTGTTCAAGAGTGTTTTTGTGGGTCCCTTTTTTGCCTCTTGCAACGGGACCGAGTACCTGGATTCTTGAGCCTTCTTCAAAAGCGAGAACCCTATCCGTCATCTCCTCGATGCTCTGCGAGGTTATTTCAACGCCGTGGGTCGGACATATGGGCGTTCCGATGCGGGCATAAAGCAGCCTCAGATAATCATAGATTTCCGTGACCGTCCCCACTGTACTTCTCGGGTTTTTGGATGTGGATTTCTGATCGATGGAAATGGCTGGAGAGAGCCCTTCGATGCTTTCAACATCGGGTTTTTCGAGGTTGCCTAAAAACTGCCTCGCATATGCAGACAGACTTTCAACATACCGTCTTTGCCCTTCTTTGTAGATGGTGTCAAAGGCCAAAGAGGTCTTCCCTGACCCACTGACTCCGGTCATGACAATGAGTTTGTCCTTGGGCAGGGTAAGGTCTATGTTTTTTAAATTGTTTTCCTTGGCGCCTTTGATAATGATTTCTTTCATGTTTATCCGTCCTAAGTATTAAGCATGTCCACAAGCGTCTCTTCATCGATAACGGCTACGTCCAGTTTTTTGGCTTTTTCAAGTTTGCTGCCGGCGTCACTGCCAGCACAGACGTAATCGGTGTTCTTTGATACGGAGCCTGTGACTTTTCCGCCTTCGGCCTCGATTTTTTCCTTGGCTTCATCGCGAGTCATGGTGCTAAGGCTGCCCGTGAGGACAACCTTCTTACCATAAAAGACACCTTGTTTTGGCTTGGTGCCTTTGAATGTCATATTGAGATTGAAGGCTTTCAGGTCTTCAATGATTTTTTGGTTGTGTGCGTCGCTGAAGTGCTTGATGATGCTCGAAGCGATTTTTTCTCCAATTTCATCGACCTTTGTAAGCGTCTCTTTATCAGCCTCCATGATAGCAAAAAGATGCTCAAAATGCATTGCTAACACTTTTGAGACTTTTTTTCCCACGTAGCGGATACCAAGCCCAAACAGCAGGTGTTCAAGACTGTTCTCTTTGGAGGCTTCGATGTTTGAAAGAATCTTGTCGATGCTTTTGGGGCCGAACCCTGCGCGCATGATGAGGGCTGCGCGGTGATCTTTGAGTCTGTAGATATCGGGAATTTCACTGAGGTAGCCTTCGTTGTGGAAGTGTTCGACAATGCGTTCACCAAGCCCCTCTATGTTCATCGCACCACGTGATGAAAAATGAATGAGGGCTTCGACTCTTCGAGCCGGACACTCAGGATTCACGCAATAGGTGTCCGCCTCATCCTCGTCTTTCTTTAGCGGTTTCCCACATTCAGGACACTCTGTGATCATCTTGAAGGGGTCTTCGTTTCCACTGCGTCTTTCGGTGATGACGCTTACGACTTCAGGGATGATGTCACCGGCTTTTCTGATGGTGACGTCATCGCCTTCACGGATATCCTTTTCACGTACGTAGGCGTCATTGTGCAGGGTTGCACGTGAGACCGTACTACCTTGTATGTCCACAGGCGAAAGCGCGGCGACCGGGGTTACCTGACCCGTACGGCCAACCTGGAAGAATATCGAGTCTATCTTGGTGATGGCCTCTTCGGCTTTGAACTTGTAGGCAATGGCCCATTTTGGGCTTCTCGCGGTGTAGCCGATCTTTGAATAGAGGCTCCGCTCGTTGACCTTGATGACGGCGCCATCAATTTCATAGGGGAAGTCTTCGCGGTTGTCTTCGAAATAGGCAGTACGCTTTATGGCTTCATCGATGGTCGTGACTTTTTTGATTTCAGGGTTGATTTTGAACCCGTAGGATTTGAGCGTTTCAAGGGTCTTCATGTGGGGTTCGTTGTCCTTGGAATCCTCTTCGGTCTTCACGTAAACGAACATGTCGAGATCGCGTTTGGCCGCGACTTTGCTGTCGAGCTGGCGGATGGAGCCTGCGGCTGCGTTTCTCGGATTCTTGAAGGTGTTTTCACCGTTTTTTTCTCTTTCTTCGTTGAGGGATAAAAAGGCGGCTTTGCGCATGTATATTTCACCGCGCACTTCGATGTCTACCGCTTCAGGGAGACTCAAGGGTACGCTTTTGATGGTTTTTACGTTGTGGGTGATGTCTTCACCGGTGGTTCCGTTGCCTCTGGTGGCAGCTCTTTTCAAGTGACCGTTTTCGTAGATAAGGCTTGCGGCGAGGCCGTCGATTTTGGGTTCCACGACATAGGTGATATCAGACACGGTTTTTCGGACGCGTTTGTCAAAGTCACGGAGTTCTTCCGCATTGAAGGCATTGTCGAGACTGAGCATGGGAATGGTGTGTTCGACCTTTTTGAACTGATCAAGCACTTCGCCGCCCACGCGCATAGTCGGTGAATCATCACGCTTGAATTCAGGGTGCTTGTCTTCAAGGCTCTCAAGTTCACGCATGAGTTTGTCGTATTCGACGTCGCTGATGGTTGGGTTGTCGAGCACGTGGTATTCGTGGTTGTAGCGGTTGAGTTTGTCTCTCAGTTCTTCAATTCTTTTTTTATCATCCATGCTCATCTACTCCTTGTCCATTTTCTTGATTGAAGGATGGTCTTTCATCAACGTCTTGATGCCATGGTCCTTGTTGAAAGCGACAGTGCACTGTTCCTTCGCGACACTGATGACCACGCCTTCACCAAAGGTCTTGTGAACAATCTTGTCGCCCTTGTTGAGGTCATTGTCCTTGTAATCCCTGAGCGCGTTTTTGTTTCTTTCAACGGTGGCCTGTCTGGTTTTCGTATACGTCTTTCTTTGGGTTTTGGTCGCCATGGCGTAGCCTTCAGGTTTGAGGAGGTCAGGATCCATTTCCTTGATGAAGACGCTGTTCCTGTTGGCGGTGGGTTCACCGAACAGATAGCGTTGCTTGGCGTTTGTAAGGAAGAGTCTGTCCTTGGCCCGTGTGACGGCCACGTACATGAGGCGTCTTTCCTCTTCGAGCCCTTTAGGGTCTTCAAGGCTTCTATAAAGTGGGAAAAGGCCTTGTTCAAGGGCCACGATGAATACGACAGGAAATTCAAG
>JBNJEC010000051.1:0-8039 GCA_051745505.1 Bacillota bacterium | reverse complement strand
TGAAGACGCTGAAAAAATAGAAATCGTCATCGGCGGACCGATGATGGGGCAAAGCGTACCAAGTGACAACGTCGTCGTCACACCGACCACGACTTCGGTACTCGTACTCAAAAGCGCCGACTACAAGGAAGAACCGTGTGTACGCTGTGGCTCTTGTGTATACAGTTGCCCAGTTGACATCTCTCCAGTGCAGATCATGAACGCGGTCAAATCGGGGGACAAGAAGGCCCTCACGAATCTTGAGGCCAACAAATGCATCGAATGTGGGCTTTGCGCCTACGTATGTACCTCCAAGATTCACGTGACCGACTACGTAAGGGAAGGAAAAAAACTGATTAGGTGATAGTATGGAAATAGTGACTAAGAACGCTCCGCATTTAAGACGTCCGAACGCAAGAGTGGTAAGGATGATGCGTGACGTGAGCATTGCGCTCACGCCACTCGTCATCTTCGCCATTTACCAAAACGGACTCAATGCATTTTTGATTTTGCTCGTGGCTGTCCTTTCAATGGTCGGTACCGAATACGTGTACTACCAGATTGTGGACGCCCTTGATAGAAAGAAACACGAGGATCCAACCGAAAGCCTCAAGAAACTTGACGATCTCAAGTATCAGAAAAAACGCAACAAGGAAAAAATGAACAGCGAAAAGGATGCATTCAGCGAAGAAGACTACAAGGCCTTCCTGGCTGAATACAAAGACGAGGCCAAACGCCTCAAGAAGGCAGCGAAACAGGAAGCTCGCGAATTTGCGCCTTCTGACAACCGATATTTTTCGCTGAACAACAAAAGCTTTACCGTCTACAACTTCTCAGTCATCACAAGTGGTCTCATCTACGGGCTTACCATGCCCGATCAGAGTCCGCTTCTGATTGTCGCGATCGCCGGTGTCGTCGGTGTGTTCCTCGCCAAGCTCATTTTTGGCGGCATGGGACAAAACATCTTCAACATCGCCGCGTTCGCACGTGTGTTCGTCGTGCTTTCATTCGGAAGCGCGCTCGCCTATGAATCCTTCGTGGACGCGCAAGCCGGTGCGACCGCACTCGGCATCTTCTCCAACAACATGTTCGATCCGTCCGTTACGGATACGTACAGTTACTGGACCATGTTCTCAGGCATCGGTCTTCCGGGCTCACTCGGTGAAACCAGTGCGCTCCTCATTCTTACGGGTGGGCTTTACCTAGCCATGAGACGCTCATTCGATTTCTTCATCCCGCTAACGTACATCGGAACCGTGTTCCTGCTTGCAACGGCCGTCATGTTCCAACAGGACCTCGGATTCTGGTACCCGCTCACCCATATTCTTAGCGGTGGACTCATGTTTGGTGCCGTATACATGGCAACCGACCCGATATCCATACCGGTCACGAGACCGGGACGCATTTATTTCGCGTTCGGCCTTGGTGTGGTGACGTTTGTCATCAGACTGTTCGGAAGCCTTCCAGAAGGGGTCGTCTTCGCGATCCTCATCATGAACATGTTCGTTCCCGCCATCGATTACTCCAAATGGTCGCACACGCGTTTCAACTTCAAACGCTGCGCAATCTTCACAGTTGTCGTGGCTCTGGCCGTCGCAGCTGTTCTAGGAGGTACCTATTATGCTTGAGAAACTTAAAGTGGCACTCGTCCTTCTAATCATCGGAGCTGCAAGCGGTGGCGCGATTTACGGCGTCAACGTATTGACCGAACCGATTATTGAAGAAAACGAGCTTGAAGCTCAATATGAAGATTACATTGACATGTTCCCAGACATGAGCGTCTCGGACATGGAAGAAGAAGCCATCGAAGATGATGACTTCATTACCAAGAAAATCACCGTCTACGACGGTTCTGGTAACCAACTCGGCTACATCTTCGAAGGGAAGGATGAAAACTCCCAGGGGTCCATCACGGTCCTTGTAGGGATTGAAGACGGCACCCTCAAAGACGTCATCATTTCATCCACGACCAATACGCCAAACTATGTCCAGGGGCTCAGGGATGATTACCTTCCGAATCTCGACGGGCAATCCATAGACGATTTATCCTATGATTCTAGCACCGGCGCAACCGTCACCTACGACTCGATTACAAATATCATCGACCAGGCCGTGCTTTATACTGGTGAGGGACCGGTCGTCGATCCTGAACTCGTGCAGTATCAGACACTGCTTGAGGATGCGGATGAGTTCGATTCGTTCCTCTCATACACCGATTTCAACTTTGACAGTGAAAATACGATTCTTGATTCAGACGGCAATGTTCTTGCCTACGGGTTCGCACTCAGTGTGAACGATGAAACCGTACGCTTGCTAGTGGCTCCTGATTCAACCTTTATCGGTGCCGTTCCAGTCAGTGAAGACGCATCATCGGATACCACGGACGCCATTGCGACACTTGATGATTACACAGGTGAAATGCTTTCTGACATTGATGAAAGTGCCGTGCCTTCTCCATTCACCGAAGCATTCACTGACATGAAAGATTTTGTGATGAATTATGAACGCGTGAATGACGTTCGCATCAAAGAAGAAACCGTGCTCGATGATTCAGACGCCATCACAGGCTTTAGCTACACCGGCTTCAAAGAAGGCAACACGGCTGACGCCAACGAAATCAAAGTTGAAGTGGATACTGATGGCATCATTACTTCAGTCGAAGTCGTCAACCATAACGATACCCCTGAATACGTCAGTGGAGACATTGAACCGAACCTTGACAGTCTCGTGGGAGAAACGCTTGACACCATCGGTGATTTTGAGGCCTCAGGCGACGACGCCTTCGCAGGCGCGACCAACACGGGTCAGTCCGTCGCGGACGTTGCAGAGGCTGCGCTCGAGCTTCACGGCAAACGCGCAGAGTACGCAGAAATCTACCCTGACATGGCAGATTACGAACAGTCATTCGTACAAGGCTATGACACCCTCAATCGCCGTGTTTCCATCCTTGATTCAAACGGCGACGAACTCGGTGCACTTTATGAAGGCTTCCAGTATAACAGCCAAGGGTCTATCACGGTGCACGTGGGTCTTGCGGACGGCGAAATTGTCGATGTGACCATTCCTACACATGACAACACGCCTGATTATGTTGGCGGACTCGTGGATGATTTGCTGCCGACACTTGAAGGCCAATCCACTTCAGATATCACTTACGATGATGATGCAACTTCGGGTGCAACCATCACGTTCAACAGTATCGAAACCATCATCAGCGAATCAGTGCAAGCGGAAAACGAAAGGAGCTCTGAATAACCATGGCAAAAGGAAGCAAGAAAAAAGAAATGTCACGCATGGCGAATCTTACCAAGGGCTTCTTCAAGGAAAACCCGATATTCGTCTTCCTGCTTGGTATGTGTCCCGCACTCGCGGTCACAAGCAGCATGGAGACCGGACTTGGCATGGGCATTCTAGTCATTTTGGTCCTTACCATGAGCAACATCGTCATCTCGCTCATAAAGGGTTTCATTCCTGAACAAGTCAAGATTCCTTCCTTCATCGTTATCATCGCCACATTCGTTACCATCATTGAAATGCTTACGCAGGCCTTTGCACCTGCGCTTTACGAAGCCCTCGGCATATTCTTGCCACTCATCGTGGTCAACTGTCTCATTTTGGGCCGTGCGGAAGCCTACGCTTCGCAAAATGGTCCGGTGAACAGCGCCATTGACGGCTTCGGCATGGGCCTTGGGTTTACCATGGCACTGATGCTTATCGGCTTCACCCGTGAACTGCTCGCCACTGGCGCGATTGCTTACGGCGTATACCTTCCACTCGGCGTTGAAGGGTCACTCATCAACATCGATTCCTACATCCTCGCCATGGAAGTCTTCGTCGGTCCGGCCGGCGGATTCATCGTCATCGGACTTTGGCTCGGTATTTTCCAGGCCATGTCCAACAGAAGCAAACGCATCAAAGCGGACACCCGTCAACGCTGGATTGAAGAGAAAAAGCGCGAAGCGGCTGAACGCAAACGCAAAAAAGCCATGAAAGAGGCAGGTGAAGCGTCATGAGTATAACCGTATTCTTCGTAGCGATCATTTCATCCATGCTCATCAACAACGTCATCCTGATGCGTTTCTTAGGGGTTTGTCCGTTCCTCGGCGTCTCCAAGAAAACCGAATCAGCCGTAGGAATGAGCGTCGCGGTCATGTTCGTCATGGTCATCGCGTCCATCGTGACCTACCTGCTTTATTACTACGTGCTTGAACCAAATGACATCACCTATATTTCCACCATCGCATTCATTTTGGTCATCGCAAGCCTCGTTCAGCTTGTGGAGATGTTCATCAAGAAAGTCAGCAAGAAACTCTACAAGTCTCTTGGGATCTATCTTCCGCTCATCACCACAAACTGTGCGATCTTAGGGGTTGCGGAATCCAACATTGCAGGTGGCTATGCGACCGACTATGGCGTATTCCAAGGATTATTCGTGGCTTCAACGGCTGCGTTTGGGACCGCGCTTGGGTTCGGCCTCATCATCTTCGCATTTTCGTCCATTCGTGAACGCCTTGATAGCGCAGATGTCCCTGAAGCCTGGAAAGGCGTACCGATTTCACTCGTGATCGCCGGCATCATGGCCCTTGCGTTCCTCGGTCTTGGAGGGATCGTATAATGTGGCTAACAATCGGTATTATCGCCGCCATCATCGTCCTTTACATCACCACGTTCGCGATGAACAAAAGCACTCCGATTCCAGAAGACTGCCTTGAACTCATCGACGAAGTCTCCTGTGATGCGTGCAACAACTATTCCTGCACCATCAAGCAGGATTTCTCATCCATCAAGGAAGACATGAAAAACCAACTTAAAAAAGAACCGTCAAAGGAGGGCAATTGATATGGCAGCCATTTTAACATTAAGCATTCTGGGCGCCGCCCTCGGACTCGGACTCGCATTCGCTGCGGACATTCTTGCGGTGGAACAGGATCCACGCATTGAAGGCGTGGAAGAACGCCTCCCGGGCATCAACTGTGGTGCGTGTGGATACCCTGGGTGCAACGCATTCGCCGAAGGCATCATCGAAGGCGAAGTCGAGCACCTCGCAGACTGCAAACCAAGTACGAAGAAACACTACAACGCGATTCTTCAGTATCTCAAGGACCATCCCAACAAGGATGGCTCCGTCATCGACGTCAAAATATGATTCAAGCCTCCTCCGGGAGGCTTTTGTTTTGAGAGGCCTGAAAGCGTTATCAACGTATTTCGCTTTATTTGAGCCGAAAAGCAATGCCTTTTCAGTTGAAAAGGGGCATATAGAATGCTATAATATCTTGTGCTAATGAAGTACAAAACTTTATTGATGAAAGGTGAATAAAATGAAAAGAATTTACATGTTTGGAGAAGGTACCCAAGACCAAAAAGCATTGCTTGGCGGTAAAGGTGCAAACCTCTCACAAATGAAGCGTCTTGGCATTCCCGTACCAGCCGGGTTTACCATCACGACTGAAATGTGCAACAAGTACTATGAAAACGGTGGGAAAAACTCTCCTGAACTTATCGAAGACATCAAGACATATGTAAGCAAACTCGAAGAAGAAACCGGTAAAGAGTTCGGAGACCTCAAAAACCCACTCCTCGTAAGTGTACGTAGTGGTGCGAAAATCTCCATGCCTGGTATGATGGATACTATCCTCAACCTCGGACTCAATGATGATGTCGTCCAAGGCATGATTGAAAAAACCGACAACCCACGTTTTGTCAACGACGCATACCGTCGCTTGATTCAAATGTTCGGGAACGTCGTACTCGGTGTTGAAATGAAACTCTTCGACGCTGTCGTTGAAGGCCTCAAGGAAAAACAAGGCTATGACTTCGACGTGGAGATCACCGCAGAAGAATGGGAAGACGTTGTCAAGCAATTCAAAGCCATCTACAAAGAACAAGTTGGCGAAGCGTTCCCACAAGATCCTATGAAACAGCTTTACATGTCCGTTGACGCGGTATTCGGAAGCTGGGACACACCACGTGCCCGTATCTACCGGAAACACAATAACATCCCTGACGAACTCGGTACAGCCGTAAACGTACAGGAAATGGTATTCGGTAATACTGGTGAAAACAGCGGAACCGGTGTCCTCTTCACACGTTCACCAAAAACCGGTGAAAACGCCCTTTGGGGAGAATTCCTCTTCAACGCACAAGGTGAAGACATCGTTGCAGGGGTTCGTACACCACTCGACCTTGAAACCGAACTGTCTGCCAAACGTCCTAAGCTTTATCAGGAAATCGTCGACATCACAAACAAACTTGAAGCCCACTATAAAGACATGCAGGATATCGAGTTCACCATCGAAGATGGCACACTCTTCATCCTTCAGACCCGTACAGGTAAACGTACAAGTCACGCAGCCGTCAAGATCGCTGTAGACCTTGAAAAAGATGGCATCATCACAAAAGAAGAAGCCATCAACCACGTAGACCCTGAACAAATCGATCAGCTTCTTCACCCAGTATTCGAAGAAAGCGCGCTTGAAGACGCAGAAGTCATCACGACCGGTCTCGCAGCATCTCCTGGTGCAGCTACTGGACGCGTAGTCTTCAACAGTCAAAAAGCGGCTGAATGGAAAGAAAACGGCGAAAAAGTCCTTCTCTTCCGTAAAGAAACCAGCCCTGAAGACATCGAAGGCATGATTGCAGCCGAAGGCTTCGTTACACAATTAGGCGGCATGACTTCACACGCAGCGGTTGTTGCACGCGGCATGGGTAAAAGCTGTATCTCCGGTGCTGGCGATGTTGTCGTCAACGAAGACGCAGGAACCATGACCATCAACGGCAAAGAATACAAAGAAGGCGACTTCTTCAGTATCAATGGTTCAACTGGTAATATCTATACCGGTAAAATCAATACCAAACTCCCTGAATTCTCAGAAGAGTTCCAAACCATCCTCGAATGGAGCAAAGCCGTTAAACGCCTCGGTGTCAAAGCCAACGCGGATAACGAACGTGACGCTTCAGTCGCAGCGAAATTCGGTGCCGAAGGTATTGGCCTTACAAGAACTGAGCATATGTTCTTCGAAGGGGACCGTGTCACGAACATCCGTGAAATGATCATCGCAGAAACAAAAGAAGAACGTGAAAAAGCCCTTGAAAAACTCCTTCCTCACCAACTTAAGGACTTCAAGGAAAACTTCAAAGTCATGGACGGCAAAGCCGTAACCATCAGACTGCTTGACCCACCACTTCACGAGTTCTTACCAGAAGACAGTGAAGTCCCTGAAGTTGCTGGAAAACTCGGTGTTAGTGAAGAACGTCTTCGCAGCGCCATCACAAACCTTTCAGAATTCAACCCAATGCTTGGACACCGTGGGTGCCGCCTCGCGATTACGTATCCTGAAATTCTCGTAATGCAGGTCAAAGCCATCATCAAGGCTGCCATTGAAGTTCAAAAAGACGGCGTCAACGTAAAACCTGAAATCATGGTGCCACTCGTAGCGTCCGTGGAAGAATTCAACTTCCTTAAACCTTACATCAATGAAACCGCCGACCAACTCATCAAAGAAGCCGGCGTAGAGCTTGAATACCGCGTAGGAACCATGATCGAAACCCCACGTGCCGCACTTGTAGCATCTGAGATCGCAGACGTTGCCGATTTCTTCAGCTATGGTACGAACGACCTTACTCAAATGAGCTTTGGGTTCTCACGTGACGATGCTGGACGTTTCCTAAAAGTCTATGACAAGGAAAGCATCTTCAAAAAAGATCCTTTCAAATCTCTGGACCAAGCGGGCGTAGGACAACTCGTAGAAATGGCTACCAAGAATGGTAAAGCCACCAACAAAGACCTCATCGTAGGTATTTGTGGTGAACACGGAGGCGATCCTTCAAGCATCATGTTCTTCGAACGTGCCGGCCTTGATTACGTTTCTTGCTCACCATACCGTGTACCGGTTGCGATTGTTGCCGCTGCACAAGCGAAACTCGCAAACAAATAAACACATAATCAAAATAGCGGAGCTCAGGCTTCGCTATTTTTTTATGGCTTTTGCAGGTCTTCTTCACCGAACAAAAAATATTATTTTATAATATAGGTCTTGTGTACCGAACAAAAACAGATAAAA
>JBNJEC010000050.1:0-8088 GCA_051745505.1 Bacillota bacterium | reverse complement strand
GGATCCCGCAACGTCCATGTAGGTGAACGCATTGAGGGTAATCTCAAGGGTGCTCAGATCATAGTCGTCTCTTGGCAGATCACAATGGATGTCTCCAAAATAGATCTCACAGATTTCAGCGGTACCCATGTTTTCATCCGCAAAATCAAGTAAGAACATCGCAAACAAGGTCGCGGCTTCTTCGTTTGAAACGGGGTCAATCGTCGGATCTACATAGATGAAGTCCGTATCCGTTTCATCCATGACGCCTTCAAAGGCCCACTCGAAGGATTCAACTTCGCTTGAACCAGGCAGTTGATAGGCAAGGGTCACTGTGTACTGTCCAAGTTCATTGATATAAGCGGCTTCGATGGTGAGATCCGTATCACTTTCAACAAGCGTGTTTCTCAGTTCGCTAAAGACCGAACTCTGCGTACCGAGGTACTTCTCAAAGAATATATCAGGCGCCATGCTTTCATCGTTGAAATCAGCGATGAGTGCGCCTGTGAACTGTTCAAAGGCGGTAAAGAGTTCGATTGGATACCCCTCATGGATGATGTCTGTGATTATGAGTCTTTCAGGCTCAGTATCCTGAATCTCGATTTTGAGGGTGACGTCCATTGGGGACGCATCATCCGTAGCCATCTCTGTTAGAATGTAGTAGCCTTCTGAGTCCATCCAAATGTCTTTGATGGTGAAGGTGATATTGGACGCCATATCACTTTCTCTGCCTTGCATGCAGAATGCGTTGAATTGGTCTGTGAAATACATCGAACAGAGTGTGGCGTCTTCAATGGTGTCATCCATGTAGTCGGTGGCATAATCACTGAACAGGGCAGTGATTTGTTCTATGGTGTCTTCACCAGGGGTGGTTGGCTCTTCGGTTGTGTCATCAGGCAGGTCAATGATTTTCATATGGGCTTCATCGTCGTCATCGTAATAAATTTCCACTTCGAACGTGACGAGGTCGCTTTCGCCTGAATCCTCTGTATTATCGACCAAGACATCAAGCAAATAAACCTCTCCACTGAGCTCAACGGCACTTTCAAGCGTGAAGGTGACTGTGTCACCCACGCTTTCGCTTCTCTCTTCGCATACCTCTTGCATCTCAGAGGTGAAATAGACATTGCAGAAGGCATCATCGCTCAATGAGGCATCATTGAAATCCGTCTCAAAATCAGAAAGCAGACTTGTAAGAAGCGTAATGGTTTCTTCAGGGGGTTCGATGCCTTCAGGCAGTTCACTAATCTGCAAGTAAGAATCTTCTGAGTCCTTGTCCATGATTTTTGTCAGCATCATGTATTTGTCCCCTTCATCAGTAGAACTGAATTCAATCAGCACTTCAAGCGTGAAGGTGTCATCACCGGTATCATGAATATTGAGAAGCGTGAACTGAATGGTGTTTTCAATGTTTGCGCTTCTATCAGACATGCAGAAATCCTGCATGTCCGGACCGAAATATTTCTCACAGACATAAGTGTCCGTGAATTCATTGTCGGTGTAGACCTTGGTAAAGGCCTCAAAGAGCCCTGTGAGCAACTGATAGGTTTCCGTGTCTATATCATTGTCATTCTCACCAGGGGTGTTGACGGTCAGGGTCTCAGTCTCAAAGGCCCATTCATCCAAGTAGAGCGTCTCTTCGACTTTGACAAATCCTACTGTGAACGTGTACGCCTTGAGACCGTCTTCACTGTCCACCGTGATGGTGTAGACATCACGGGTGGAAAGCGAGGTTTCCTTTACGATTTCCTTGAGCGTGTAGTCCCCGAGGTCTTCAGGAACAAGAATATCATAATCCTCACGGCACTGATCAAGCATGGCTACATTCGTGACGGAGAAGTAATCGTCACAGAAAGTGCCTTCGTTTTCTTTGTCATACGTACGCACGATTTCATCAAACATGTCAAGCAAGGTATCGTTGCTGACATCTTCAAGCATGTCACCCTGACAGACGTCGCTTTCAGGGTTTTCTCGGCAGTAAGCTTCACTTACTTCCTCTAGGTTCTGATTTTGAAAAGCGTCACATGCACTCACGATGAACAAGAGGAACAGGATACCAAGCACATATCCCATTCTTTTCATAATGCGCCTCCTATAGTTTTATACTTTTATTATACTGCCGTTTAGTTTGTAGTTCAAACCAATTTGTAAAATATTTTTTTATTGGGAGTCTATGGACTCAAATAAAAAAACACGTCCGTTTTAGACGTGCGTATTTGATAGGCAGTATGAGAAATTTACATAAAATCATGAAAAACACAAATATTTTTCATTGTATCCAAAGCGTGTTTTTCAATGAAAATCGATAAAAATTTCACAAAGTTACAAAGACGATTGTACTTTACTAGTCATTTATACCCGAATTTATCAAATCCGCCTTTAAAAGTACGACTTTTCGCTTTGTTTACACGTTTTAAGCATCATGGTATGATGCAGTTGGGGAAGGGATAAAGACAGGGTTCACGTTCGCGTGAACCCTGTCCTTTTTTTATAAAATAAGATGATTGGGTGAGATAAAGCTCTGTGTTCACTTCTTAACTTATTCGTGGATGACTTTGAACGGGGTGGCGTTTTGATCGAGGATCTTGAGTACGCCTCTTTCAAAAGATTCTTTCGCGCCCCAGTCGAACTTGAAAAACACGCTTTGTCCGCCACCGGAGCCGACGATTTCAACGTTGGTGTTGAAATCATCGGTGGTAAGCAAGATGGTAAGAGAGGCACGGCTTGAATTTCTGAAAAAGAATTTCTCGACAACCATGAGATAGGTCTCTTCATCGACTTGTGCATCATGGATGACGTTGTAGGTGTCATAATAGGATTTGATGAGGGCATGTAGAGCATGCACGTCTTTATTTACCGATAGTCTCATAAGGGCTCCTTAGCGTTGGCTTTTTGGAATCAGCCTGAAATTGAACGATTCATTGATGATGAAATAGTGATAGATGATGGTTTCTTTCAAAGTCGCCATTTCACTTTCCGTGTAGGTGCCTTCACTGCAAGTGAATTCACTGCCTACCAAGGCATATTCACACGTGTGTGTCTCTGAATCAATTTCTACAACGGACTTGTCTGTAGGATAAGCGATGGTGAGTGGCTGGTCTGAAAACTCCATATTGAGATGGATGCGCTCCATGCGTTTTTCAGAGACATCAATGGTGTAGAGTGTGTCATTTTCTTCAAAGGTGTAGAACGCTCCATCCTTGAACCCAAGCATAGTAAGTCTTATACCGATAGGCAGAAATAAAAAAAGCAGAATCAAAGAAAGCGGTAAAATGAATATGGTACGCTTGGTCCATTTGAACATGTTTTTCATAAGCCCCTCCTTCACACATAATTATAGCCGATTTATGAAATATGTAAATAGATTCTCAGTAAGCTTGATCGAGAAGTGCTTGACATAAGGAACGGGATTCCTCCCCTGGAGAATCCCGTTCCTTTAAAACATTTGGATTATGTGTGAATCAAAGGGTTTCTTGGTAGGACACAATTACTTCTACATAGTCGCCTTGCAAATCATTGATGACGATGGTGACTTTCATTGTGTCATTTGAGCCTTCATATATGTATTCGTTAACCTGGTAGCCGCCCTCTTTAAGTTCCAAATTGGTATCTTCACTGAACATGACTGTCAAGTAGCGGCCAACAACGTCATCAAACGTGGCTTTGCCAATATATTCCACAACTTTTATAGAGGTGTCAGCGTCTTCCATTTCTGTATAGTTGGTTCTTACAAAGCCTTGATACGGTGGGAAACCCTCGATGTCTTCACCTGGTTCTTCAGATTCAGGCATGGAGATAGCCACATTCGCACCCGATGACGCGGTTCTTTCGTAAAAGGACGCATAGGCGTCTTTGGAGACCTCTGTGGATGCGACGGTGATGCCCTCATCGTGTTCGTCCATGGAGACATACACGTAATCGTCTGTATCCTCGAATAAAATGCCATGCCAACGGGCATAACCGAAGCTTATAAAGTACCCGATTTCCATATCGTCTGAGACTTTTTCAAAGCCCTCTTCTTCCATGTGGGTCTCGAAGGTGTCCTCCACATCCTCAGCGTCAAGCTCTGTTTGATATGTTTCAATGGAGGCATCCCTTTCGTTTAGTGAATTGACGTGTTTAATGTCCTCACCGATGTCCTTGTTGCAGGCGGAGATAGGAAAAACAAGCAAAACCATAAGTCCCAAACATAAAAAATTGCGCATATACATTCCCTCTTTCCATAGTTTTTTTGGGGAATCGTCGATGCACATCTTGCACTTTTCTTTTGTACTTTCAATATACCATTAAATAGTTCGTTATACAAAGTAAAATTATAAAACTTTATAATTACATAGTTATTGTTTGGTGTGTGCAGCAAAATAAAAGGGACTCCTGAGAGAAGGAATCCCTTAAAGAATTCATGAATCATAGATGTTCAAGGTAGTGAATGGTGACTTCAACGAAATCATCTTCCAGATCTCTAACCACGATTTTTACTTCAAATGTGTCGTTTGAGCCTTCAATGTAGTACTCACTTCCTTGTGAACCTTCTAATACAAGCGACAGTGAAGAGTCTTCAAGTGCATTCATATAATGACTTGTGACATCATCAACTGAGGCCTTGCCCAGATACTCGACGAGTTGCTCAGAAGTATCTGAATCCTGCATTTCAGCGTAATGTGTACGCATGAATCCTTCATAGCGTGGGAATGGCCCAATATCCTCACCCGGTTCATCACTTTCAGGCAACGTCAAGTCATCCCCCGTATTTGATGAAGAATCCTCGTCTTCATAATGAGATTCGTAAGCTTCTTGTGGCGCCGTAACAGAGAGAATGGACACTGCATCCGACCCTTCTGAAATGTAGACATACATGTAGTTCGAGTCATCTTTCAAAAGCGTTCCGCCGTATCCGGCGTCACCAAACTCGACAAAATATCCAAGTTCCTTTTCCTGGTCTGCTTCTTCAAAGCCTTCATCTTTCATGTGAGTGATGAAGGTCTCTTCTGCCTCATCCATTTCAAGGTCCGTGGTATAGGTGGATACGGTCGCTTCTTCATCTTCGATCGTTGCGACGTGTTCGATATCGTCACCGATATCCTCCCCGCCGATGAGTGAATCCTGAACATCCTGAATCTGATCAAGCTCTTCGCAGGCTGAAACAATGCACGCAAAGACAACCAGGACGGCCAAACATAAAAACTTGCGCATATATATTCCCTCTTTCCTTAGAATTTATGGGAATCATCGATGCACATCGGGTTTTATTCCTTGCAAGTTCAAAATAACATATTATAGTTCGTTTTACAAACTGAATAAGCGGTTTTTTTAAGAATACAAAAAAGCGCAGGGATTCAGTTGAACCCCTACGCACATTATCTTAAAAGCGCCTGTTTTGTTTTGATGCGTGTCCAGCTTATGAACCCGTAAGTATCATTCATGAGGAAGGTCGCAAAAAGCATGACCATGGGAAGATAGGTAATGTCATCAATGGCCGCAAGTGTCCAAAGAACAATGAGTACGATATCGTTGAAACCGAAGAATATCGCATAGTATGGTGATCTCAGAAACATGAAGGACGCGGCGACGAAACTCGTGGTAATCGACAAGGTACTCACCATCAGGTTGGGCGTATCAAAGGCCTTTAGAACCATATAGAAGACATACGTCACGATAGGCGCCAATAGGGCGACTATCAAAATCTTTTTAAGCGTCAGTTCGGAAATTTCAATTTCAGGGTTGTCTTCTTTGAAAGGATGCTTGATCCATACGACCATCACAAACAGTGATACGGGAAGCGCCTTGCCAAGATAGGTAATCATCTCTCCGTAATAACTGTAAGAATAGGAAATAATCGCGTAAGTAATCGCAAAAATCGCCATAAGAAGCTGACCAAGCGGCTGGCCCTTGGCCATGAAAATAAGCGCGCTTACCCCAAGCAGGGACGCGACTAGGGTGAGTCCGTTTCCACCTGATATGAGAAACGAAATCGTTATGAGCGCTGCAGAGAGAAACCAGAGTTTCTTTTCAAATGCAGTCAGAGATTTTATGGTTGTCTTGAGTTTCATAGTGTAGCCTCCAACAAGCATGACACACTTCTTTGTGCAAATGCTTTTCATAGATGGTTTGTAACCATTATATAGGATTGAGGCAGATACTGCAAAAGATTGACAATTGTGAAAAGTGGATTGTGTTATAAACCATAATAAAGTATAGTAAATAGAGTAAGGAGGGACATTCAATGAATAGATATTTCAACAAAGACTATCTCATAAAAGTACTCATCATCGTCTCCATTGTCTCCATCGGTCTAATCGGTTTCAGCGTGTTGAACGCCTTGAGCGGTGATTTTCTAGGCAAGGTCTCTCAGGCTCTCAAAAGCGTCATCTACCCTTTCTCAATTGCCTTGATTCTAAGTTTCATCGTCGAACCGCTTGCCAGAATCATCGACAAAAGAAGTTTTCTGAACCGCACACTCTCAATCATGACTGCGATATTCCTTGGAATCATCGCCGTAGTTGGGATTTTATCCTTTACCATCGCCTTCATTCTCGTACAGCTTGATAACATCCTAACCACGCTCATAAGCACGCTGGATGACGGTACGGTTGAATACCTGCTCGAACAGGTTGAGACCTTCGTGAATTCATGGAGTGCATCCATCAACACCGAGGATCTGTTCAAACAGATTCAATCGGGCAACCTGAAACTCGCGGATATCGGTGGGTTCTTCACTGCATCCTTCAGAGCCATCTTCAACTTCGCCTCAAGCATCACCCACGTGCTTTTCACCATAGTGCTCACCCCTGTTTTCATGTATTTCCTCATCAGGGACAGAACCAAGATATTCACAAGTATCGTAAGCATCTTTCCAGCCACTTGGCAGCCGCACCTGAAGGCACTCGGTGAAGACAGCCACAGCGTCATCAAAGGCTACTTCACAGGCCACGGGCTCGTCATGCTTTTCATTACCGTTTTCTTTATCATAAGTTATTCCGTCATGGCGATCATCATTCCGAATTTCACGCTTCTTCACGCACTGCTCTTCGCCATCATCATGGGCCTTTTCAGCATTCTTCCCTACCTCGGTGTGTGGTTCAGCATGGCCATGCCCGTTGTGATGCTTACCATGCTTCATCTCGATCACGGTGAAGACACGAACATCTATATCATCGGCATTGCGCTCATCTTTCTTTTGAACATTGTCGAAGAAATCATCGAAAGCAGCCTCGTACAGCCAAACGTGTTTTCCAAACACGTGCACATTCACCCATTAGCCGTACTGAGCAGTTTCATCTTCTTCGGAGGTGTTTTCGGACTTGTAGGATTCATCCTGGCCGTTCCGATTGCCGGAATCATCAAGGCAACCTACCAGCATTTCAAATACCCCAAAAGGGCCATCGAAGCCACCAAATCAAATGGTACTGAGAAAACTACATAATCCGTTAAAAAAGGCCTGATTGATTTCAGGCCTTTTTTTGTACACTGAGTTTGGTGGCTTTGCGTTTCACAGTCATCAGTTTGCTTAGAATCATGAAACTTTTTCGCATCTTGGATTCATCCCCGAGATTGATGATGTAAGATACTTTGTTGAGAGGATCATAAAAAGCGTGCACGGATGTGCTTCCAAGGCCTCCGTATAGTGGAGGATAGCCTATTTTCCAAGGAACGAGTCTGCTTAGCTTGATTTCAATCATGCCAAGGCCATAGCGCATGATGCCATGGAATCTGTTTCTTGGGCGTTTCATGATTTCAAGGCTTTCCCTAGTGATGAGCTGACCCTCGAATAAGCCGTGGAGAAAGCGTGAGAGATCCTTGGCTGTAGTCTGAAGGCCGCCTCCTGCGTGATCACAGGATAAACTTTTTGCCTGGCTCATTTCCACGCCTCTGAAATAAAGCGGCGCGAGTGCCTCCTGGTTGAAGCGCTCATCGTAAAAACAAAGTGCCGTATTTTCAAGGTTCAAAGGATTGATTATCAAATCCTTTAGTATGTCTGCGTACGGTTTTCCATAAAGAGATTCGAGCACGAGTCCTACCAGAACGAATCCCGTGTCTGAATAGAGAAACTTCTCACCCGGTTTGCCTACGGCTTCTTGGTGGGTTCTTGTGAAATCAAGCAGTTCTTCA
>JBNJEC010000049.1:0-8302 GCA_051745505.1 Bacillota bacterium | reverse complement strand
ATGTTTGAGAAGATGGAGTCACTCCCTATTGGCTATTTCGATCAGCGTTCACACGGAGACATCATGTCTTACTACACCAACGACGTGGACACGCTCAGGCAGTTCATCACACAAAGTCTCATTCAGTTTTCGATGACGCTGCTTACGCTCATATTTGTTATCGCCGTCATGCTTTATTACAGTTTCTTCCTGACCCTTTTCGTCGCCATCGGCGCGGTTACCATGTATAAGGTAACGGCGCATATCGGCGGCAAATCATCAACGTCCTTCAAGGACCAGCAGTATTCAATCGGACGCCTCGAAGGCTACGTTGAAGAAATGATGTACGGTCAGCGCGTCGTCAAATCCTTTGTCCGCGAAGAACACGCCAAGAAGGATTTCGACAAGGAAAACGAGCAGTGGTTCGAAGATTCCAAACGCGCGCGCCACTACGGAAACATCCTCATGCCGATTCTTCACAACATCGGGAATCTCATGTACGTGCTTCTTGCCGTGCTTGGCAGCGTACTTATCTACTATAGCGTCACCAACGTCGGTTTCAGCGGAATCTATCCGTTTTCCATCGCACGGGTTGGGATTGTCGTATCGTTCTTGTCGCTTTCCCGTCAATTCTCACAAAACATCCGCATGATCAGCCAACAAGCCCCAATGGTCGGCATGGCGCTTGGAGGCGCCTCGCGTGTCTTTGAATTCCTTGCACTCGAAGAAGAGAAGGACACCGGCTACGTCAAACTCGTCAACTGCATCGAACATACTGACGGCACCATCGAGGAATCAGAAGAAGTCACAAACGAATGGGCCTGGCGTCATCCCCATAGTGATGGCTCCGTGACCTACACGAAACTAAAAGGGGACATCGTGCTTGAAAACGTCGATTTCGAATACGTTGAGGGCACTCCGGTTTTAAAAGACATCTCCATTTACGCAAGACCGGGTGAAACCATCGCGCTTGTCGGAGAAACCGGTGCAGGCAAGACCACCATCACGAATCTCATCAACCGTTTTTATGAAATTGAGACCGGCAAGATCCGTTATGACGGCATCAACATCAAGAAAATAAGAAAGCCCGATTTGAGACGGTCTCTTGGCATCGTGCTTCAGGATACCAACCTATTTAGCGGTACCGTCCGCGACAACATTCGCTACGCCCGCATGGAAGCAAGCGAAGAAGACGTCATTGAAGCGGCCAAGACCGCCAATGCCTACGAATTCATCAAACACCTTCCAAAAGGCTTTGATACGGAATTGTCGGCCAATGGTGAAAACCTGAGCCAGGGCCAAAGACAGCTCATCTCCATCGCCCGCGCAGCGTGTGCGAACACGCCAGTGCTCATCTTGGATGAAGCGACGTCTTCCATTGATACGAGAACCGAAGCGCTTGTGCAAAAGGGCATGAACCAGCTCATGGAAGGACGCACGGTGTTCGTTATAGCCCACAGGCTCTCAACGGTCAGAAACTCTGATGCAATCATGGTCATGGACCACGGGGAAATCATCGAACGTGGAGACCACGAATCCCTGATCCAACAAAAAGGCATCTATTATCAGCTTTATACGGGTGCTCTTGAAATGGAATAGAACCAAAAATAAAACGAGATCTCGCTTACGAGGTCTCGTTTGCTATTTGGGATGATCAGGCTTGAGCGGTTTTTCTTTTCTTGAAATGTGTCTCAAGTTTCATGCTGCCTTTCATTATGAAATATACACCGAAAATCGCAATGTACATCCACATCCTGTCGTTTTGAATGAGGATGAGATGAAGGGCAACCATGGCGTAAAAAAGATACGCGAATTTGTGCAACACTTTCCAGCGTTTTCCACCGACTTGTTTTCTCACGAACATGAAAGACGTCAGTGTCAAAGGCACCATGATAATGAATGCGAGAATCCCGAGATAATAGGATATGGTCCCGCTAAAGACGCCCACATCTTCGAGCAAATACTCTCCAAAAACCAATGCGTGTGGAATCAGAAGAATGGACGCGATGATCGAAAGTTCAGCTCTTACTCCCATAAGGCGTTTCCAAACCAATCCACGATTCAAAACACCGGTGTACATGACAACCAGAAAAATACCGAGTGCCACGTACCCAAGACTCACGATGGTGGCCTCCGCTTCACTGATTAGGAGTGCGGCAAGCGCAAAGAAAGCATAGATGAAGTACCTGTAACGGTTAATGGATCTGTAAAAAAACAAAGAAAGGATTACGGTTAGAAGGGTCGTTGCAAGTATGATGGTCATCAGTCATCGTCCTCCTCGTCTTCATCATCGTCTTCAGTGGCGGACGCCATGGCGTCCATACTCACGCTGTAAGTCGGATTTGTGGAGCCTGCCATCACATCCAGCGTGTCATCTACGGGTTCTCTTATAATGGCTACTACAAATACTGCAATGAACAATATAAGCACTATCGCGTTACGCATGGGACCCACTCCTTTATAAAAAGGATATCAAAATAACGACCATGTCTCAAAGGAAAATTATACCTGTTTATGCTTATTATTAAAGCAATTCAAGAAAATTAATCCTCTTATCCCTGCAGATCTCTTTTCTGATAAACGCTAAAGCCCACAAAGCCAACGATAATGCCTAGAAGCACAATAAGCGCGCTCGTGAATGGTTTGGCGTCTTCTATGGGCATTCTCGGCATGTATTCATAAGGGGACATGTTGAGCATCCATTCCTTGAAATCGAGCATGTTGCCGAAATAAAGAAGAATGAAAGCGAACGTGAGATAAAGCCAAACAATCCATGTCTTTGTGGGTGAGAGTCCCATAATCAGAGCGCCTATACCCAAAAATGCGAATATGGCCGGGTAAAACGCGAACCCTGATATGAATACCGTGTAGAAACTGAAAGGCTCATTCATGACACTCGCAGATGCGACGTACATCCCAAGGACTCCGAAGACCATGAACACAAGGCTCGCTATGAATCCTAAAAACACGTATGTCAAGAAGAGTCGGGCCCTTGAAAGAGTGTTCGCATAAAGCTGAAGGGTTCTTTCCTTTTTTTCTTCACCGGATAAACGCACCATCACCATGAGCGCCCCAAGGGTCGCCGCAACGACCATGACACTCATCACCGTGGAGAGGAACTGTTCTTCCAAAGAACCGCCAAGGGTAGATGGGATGAGGTCCTGAAGTTGTTCGTTGCTGTCGAAGAACGCCGTAAGGTCGCCGAATATTGACCCATAGGAAATCCCGAGAATGAAGATGACGATAATCCAGGTGATGATGGAAGTTCTAAGCAGTCGAAGCGATAAGCCCAAAGGACTTTTTAGGAAAGAAGAGGCTTCCCTTTCTCCTTCTTTGGCCTTGAAAAGTCCACTCCCAACATCCCGCCTGTTATTCAGGTGATAAGCGAATGCGAACAACAAAAGAGCAATGAGAAGGGACAAAAAAAGTGGCCAGAGGTAGTTGTTCACGAAGGTTTCAGTCTTGTGCAGAAGGCCCAGGGGCGAGAAAAAGGAAAGCCAGGGCGCACTGACATCGCCAAAGGCTCTTAGAATATAGAAAAATCCGAGTGTTGAAAAACTGAAAGTAAGCGCGGTGCGCGTGTTTTCAGTGAGTTGTGCAAACAGAGCCGCAAACCCTGCGAACACGATGCCTGAAAAGGCCAGGGAAAAGCCGAACACGAAAGATCCGGCCCATGTGAATGAACTGTGGGCGAAAAGGCCAAGCCCAAACCCGAGAAGGCTACCGATGAGAAGATTTGCGAGAATAACATAAAGCGTCGCCGCTACGATGTTCGCAATTCGTCCAACCGGAAAACTCTTGATGAGTTCCAGGGTGCCATCTTCTTCATCCCCGCGCGTATAACGTGTCATCATGAGGATGCTCATGATCCCCATCGTCGCGAGCATGAAGACGTTCATCTCAATTGCAAAAAGAGACGCTGGACTTGGAGTGTCTATGCCAAAAGGTTTGCCGAACATCGCAACCATGGCTGGGTTTTCCATGAGTTGTGCCATGACGGCCTGCTGCTCGGTACTTGGGAAAAGTTCAGGGTAGGCAAAAGCTACTGCGAGGGTCAGACCGATGATGCCAACCGTCCACGCCGTGAGTTTTATTCTTTCTCTTCTGAGAATCAGTTTAAGCAGTTTGAATGTGCCTTTGAATAGGGTTTTCTCCATTGTTAGGCCTCCTCGTAGTGACGCATGAAGAGATCTTCAAGAGTAGGTGGTGTGCTTTCAAGGGCTTGTATGCCGTAAGGATTGAATGCACCTAGTATTTTTCCAATGGTGTTGGTCTCAACTTGGAAGGTATAGGTCGTATCCTTGATATCGAGGTCAAAAAGGCCCTCGATTGATTGGACGTTATCAACTGGCTTTTCAGTGACTATGCGCACGCGCGTTCTCGTCAGATGTCTCAAATCTTCGATTTTCCCCGATTCGATAATGTTGCCATCACGGATGATGCTGACCTTGTCGCAGAGCTTTTCCACTTCACTTAGAATATGGGAGGAAAGGAAGATGGTCTTGCCTTCCTTTTGAACCTCGCGCACGGTTTCTTGAAACACACGTTCCATGAGAGGATCAAGCCCGCTTGTGGGTTCATCGAGGATGTAGACCTCCGCATCCTGCGCAAACGCCGCAATCAAGGCGATTTTCTGCTTGTTGCCTCTTGAGTAACTGCGGCATTTCTTGGTGGGATCCAGTTTGAACCGTTCAATCAACGCATTTTTCTTTTCGACATTGACTTCTTTTTTAAGGCCGATTAAAAGATCGATGACTTCACCGCCTGTGAGGTTTGGCCAGAGATTGACCTCCCCTGGTACGAACGCAATGGATTTGTGTATCTCAACTGCATCATGCCAAGCATCCTTCTCATAAAGAGAAGCACTGCCTTCATTGGCCTTGAGGATCCCAAGAAGAATGCGAATGGTGGTGGTTTTGCCTGCCCCATTGGGTCCTATGAATCCGTAAATATCGCCTTTTTCAACGTTCAAATCAATGCCTTTTAACGCTCTCGTTGAACCGAAACTTTTTTTGAGATTCTTTGTTTCAATCACACTCATGGTTTGCACCTCTTTGTATTAGAAGAATTTGAGTCTATTATACGCCATTCAACATGGTCTTTACAAGTTTGTATGTAAGGCTTATCAATTTATGATAAAATGAGATAGAAGACAAAGATTATACGTTAAGGAGCTTGTATGAAAATTCTCGATAGAATCATGATGGCCACCCTGTATCTTGCGACCGGCCTTTATTTTTATAACCTGACGCTTTCGGTGATGGACGCCTCAGGCTATGTGCTTGAAACGCTTTCCGATGTTTTGTTTCTGATATTCGCTTTGGCCGCACCTTTTTACTTTTTCATGCGCTGGTTCATGGATAAGGATTTTACCCGCTATCAACGGTTCATTTTGTCACTGTTGCCACTGGTGCTATATCTTATCTGGACCATCGCGATAACCGTTCTTCTTGGGTAGGTGACTTTATGAAGTCCATTACAGCGTTCAATCAAACCGCGGTCCTCAAGCGAATCAATAAGCAATCAACCGTGATTGATGCGACAGTAGGAAATGGTCATGATACTGTGTTACTTGCAAGACATGCCAGTGAAGTCCATGGGTTTGATGTGCAAGAAGAAGCGATTGAAAAGACCAGGCAACGTTTGAAAGAAGAAGGCATTTCAAATGTGACCCTGCATCTTGAAAGCCATCATCTGATGGATCAGTTTGGTCTTGAAGACATAGATGCCATCATGTTCAATTTCGGCTACCTGCCTGGTGGAGACAAAACCTTCACTACGAAAAAAGAAACGTCGCTCATAGCTCTTGAAAAAGCCTGCAGACTGCTAAGTGTAGGTGGACTCATCACCCTTGCGCTTTATCCTGGCCACAAAGAAGGCAAAGAAGAAGCAACGTCTATCAAAGAGTACGTAAAAACACTTCCTAAAACGCACTACGACGTAGTATCTTACAAACCCCTAAACAGAGTGGATGCACCTTGTTCCATCATCATTGAAAAACGAAAGGATTGATTGCATGTACAAACAAAGAATCATCTCAGCCATGCCGCTTATCTCGCTTTTACTCTTTTTAATCAGTGGATTCGTCTTTAAAGACTGGATACTCGGACTCACGTTCTTCGCGCTGATTCCGCTTTCTACGCTTTTACTCTCCTCAAAGCCAGTCAAAAGAATCGTCCAGTCGATGCCCATCATTACCATCATCGTATTCCTATGGCTCGCGCTTGGTCTTGACATGGCGCATCCAGGCTGGGTCGTGTTCTTCGCCATTCCGCTTTCGGACATGCTTTATAATGGAAAGCTGGAACCGAGAAAACTCATCAGCGTATTCATTACCGGACTTTTCTTGGTGATTGGATTCGTCTACGACGCCTGGCATCCCGGATGGCTCGTGTTTTTGTTGATTCCGATACTGAACACTTTATTCTTCCCAAAACAGACCTTCAACTTCAACCACAAGGCATTTTACAAGGAATTCAGTTCGAATTTTACCTCGACAAACCACAATCAAAAGAAACACGATGATGAGGAAGAAGACATCATCATCGAAGACGATACTTACAACAGATAAGGATGATTGGATGGACAAAAAAGAAAAGGAAAAACGCCTGAAAAACCTGACCCGCGAGCAATACAAGGTCACACAGGAAAAAGGCACCGAAATGCCTTACCAAAACGAATACTATGACAATGATCAAGAAGGCATCTACGTTGATATCGTGAGTGGCGAAGTGCTCTTCACGTCCAACGAACAATATGACGCAGGCTGCGGCTGGCCTAGTTTCACCAAACCCGTAGGCGATCTCGACATCAAACTCGATACCTCACACGGCATGCGCCGAGAGGAAGTGAGAAGCGTCAAAGCCGACTCTCATCTCGGCCATGTCTTCAACGATGGCCCTCCTGAAGAGGGCGGCCTCAGATACTGCATGAACAGTGCCGCTATGCGCTTCATCCCAAAAGATAAGCTGAAAGAGGAAGGCTACGGCGAATATCTCAAGTATTTCAACGAGGAGGACGTGCGATGAAATTTCTCATATCTCCTTCAAAAACCATGGAACCGACGCTGAACTGTGAAAAAGAAACCATTCTTTTTCCAGACATGCGCTCAACCATGCTGGAGTTTCTAAAAAGCATGAACAAGGAAGAACTCCGAGATTTCTACGGTGTCTCACAGGAACTCGCCGATTTCAACCATGAAAGAATTCACAATTTCAAGGAAAACAACCACGCCCTGTTCGCTTACGTCGGTGAACAGTTCAAGGCCCTTGAAGCGACGTCGCTTGATGAGGACGCAATCGAGTATCTGAATGACCATTTGATTATACTGAGTGCCATGTATGGCGCAGTGAGACCATATGACTGCATCGGACTCTACAGACTCCCGATGGGCCTTAAAAAGGACGGCACCAAACTCTCCAAGCTTTGGCAGAACACACTTGAATCCCACTATGAAGAGGAAACCCTCATCAACCTCGCGAGCAAGGAGTATTCAGACGCATTAGGCAGTCTTCCCATGATACGCGTTGATTTTCTCATTCCGGATAAAAAAGGCGGATTCAGAAAAGCTCACGCCATGGAAGCGAAAAAAATGCGCGGACTGTTCGTTCGCTATGTCGCCAAGGAAACCATTCAAAATGTTGAAGGCCTGAAGGCCTTTGACCTGGAAGACTACGCATATGACAGTACCTTGTCAAAAGAAGACGTTCTGGTATTCAAAAGAGACTAGACGTCAAAGTATCGTGAATTTTGAAGAAGGCACATCCTTGTCAAAGTCCTGCATATGCAGGGCTTTTTTATGGCCCAACCAATAAAAAAGCGTGCCCGAAGGCACGCTGAATGATTAAAGTTCGAAACAGCTACCGCCGATGAATTCACGAAGTAGTGAATTGCATGGTACGTGGCGGTCGTCAATATCCTTGAAGTACTTGAGGAACTTGATGAGTCTGTTTGCGGTGATGAAGTATTCGCTTTCTCTTGGAATTTCCATGAGTGAGTCAAGGGCGTATTTCTTCATGACCGAAAGTTCATAGGAAAGTGCGCTGTTGAAAATGTAGTCCGCGCCTTCCTGGTGAGGATAGATCCATCTGAATTCACCCGCACGTACAGAAGGCCACATGCCGATGGTTTTGCTGGCGGGGGCGTTGCGGAATTTCTTGTCACGCACGATGCGTCTCAAAAGCCGCAGGTTCGTGATGCTTATCGGGTTGTGGTTGTCGATGTTCATCTGGAGTTGGGGACTGATGAAAATCTTGAATTTCTGGTGTTGCGGGATCAGTTCAGTGAGGGTTTCATTGAGGGCGTGAATCCCTTCAATGATGAT
>JBNJEC010000048.1:0-8435 GCA_051745505.1 Bacillota bacterium | reverse complement strand
CAGTCATACAGAGGACGGTGGTCTTCAAACTCTAGACTGCAAAGTGAATGCGTAATGCCTTCAATCGCGTCTTCCAAAGGATGCGCGAAGTCATACATCGGATAGATGCACCACTTGTCTTTTGTATTGTGATGATGTCCATGCTGGATTCTATAGATGATTGGATCGCGCATGTTCATGTTTGGACTTGCCATGTCGATTTTGGCTCTTAGAACTTTTTCACCATCAGGAAACTCTCCGGCTTTCATTGCACGGAAGAGTTTGAGATTTTCTTCAACACTTCTGTCTCTGTAAGGGCTGTTTTTACCGGGGGTTTTAAGATCACCACGGTGGTCTTTAATTGCTTCGTATGTGAGGTCGCAGACGTAGGCGAGCCCCTTCTTGATAAGCAGTTCCGCCTTCTCATACATGGTGTCAAAGTAGTCACTCGCGTACAATAGGTTCTCCCAATCGGCGCCTAACCATGCGATATCCCGTTTTATACTCTCAACGAAAAGCGCGTCTTCCTTCACGGGGTTCGTGTCGTCAAACCGCAAGTTGAAATACCCGCCAAAATCATGCGCGAGCGTATGGTTCATCACGATGGCACGTGCATGCCCAAGGTGCAAGAACCCACTTGGTTCAGGCGGAAAGCGCGTGATGGCTTTTTCGTGTTTTCCGCTTTTGATGTCTTCTTCGATGATTGATCTGATAAAATTGCTGTTTTCCATATGTATTCACCTTCATTTACTCTAGTATACTAAACTTTGCACACTTCCAAAAGGATAAACGCTTATTCGAGGGTCAGTCTCGAATGGCCATTGATGCGCATGTTGTCGCTTTTTGGCGATTTTTGGTACTGATAATAGCCCGCAATGCCCATCATGGCCGCATTGTCCGTACAATAGGCAAATGGTGGGACCGATGTTTTTATGTGGGTGAAATGTTTTTTCACTTCGCTTCTCAAGTGCTTGTTCGCAGATACGCCGCCGGCGACGATAAACATTTTCGCGTCCTGTTCCTCGATGGCCTTGAGCGACGTATCGATGAGATGACCGATGGCGGCTTTTTGAAAGGCTGAAGCGAGTCCCGCCTTGTCGATTTTATCTCTTTTCATTTTCTTGGTGTTCACGAGGTTGATGACATGGCTCTTGAGCCCGCTATAGGAAAAATCATAAGGCCCCTTGGTCTTGATCTTCGGCATGTCATAAGCTGGCTTAGCCGTGTGGGCGAGTGTGTCAATCGCAGGCCCACCGGGATACCCTAAATCGAGGATTCTCGCAATCTTGTCGTAGGCTTCGCCTACAGCGTCATCCTGGGTTTCTCCGAGCTTTTCAAAGCTGTAGTGGTCTTTCATGAGGATGAGCTCGGTATGGCCTCCTGAGACGACCAGGGCGATGAGCGGAAACTCCATGGTGTTTTCAATCTGGTTGGCATAGATGTGACCGGCGATGTGATGCACCCCGATAATCGGGATGTCATTGGCGAACGCGAAGGCCTTCGCACCATTGATGCCCACAAGAAGACTGCCGATGAGGCCTGGTCCTTTCGTGACCGCGACCAGGTCCACGTCTTCAGGTGTAATGGAGGCGTTCTCCAACGCTTCTTCGAAGACAACGGTCATTTTCTTCACGTGTTCGCGTGAAGCGACTTCGGGGACGACGCCGCCAAACGCCTTGTGGGTCGATATCTGGGAAAAGACGACGTTTGACAAAACGTCCGTGCCGTCTTTCGTGACGCTTACGCTCGTTTCGTCGCAACTGCTTTCAACACCGAGTACGATCATGGTTTCACTCCTAGCTCAAGGTTCATCAAATAGGCGTCTTCGCCGTCCTTGTAATAGTTTTTTCTCTTCGCGGCAATGATGAAGCCGTGATGGTCATAAAGCGCGATGGCCGCTTTGTTTGAAGGCCTTACTTCGAGGGTAAGGTTCCTGATCTTTTTCTCTTCACAAAATTGAATGGCATGGCTTAAGAGTTTCGTGCCAATGCCTTTGTTTCTGTAGGCTTTCTCAACCACTAGATTGAGAATCTGGGCGCCCGGGTCCGTATGCCAAAGGCCGTAGTAGCCAACGCGTTTTTCGTTTTTTAGTGCCATGAAATAATGCGCCATGGTATTGTGCAGAATTTCATCATAAAGCATCTTTTTTTCAAGGCCGTCCTGAAAGGCTTCCTTCTCGATTTCAAAGACATAAGGAACATCCGACATGTCCATCTTTCTTATCGTCAATTCAGGGTTATTTTTCAAGGTTGCGCTCCGCTTCGGTCTGTCTCAAGTACACCGGTGCGACGGTATGCACATTCTTTTCAAGGGTGAGCAGATCACTATTGAAAAGTCTTTTCATGTTCGGCTTGCCTTCTGTGACTTCCTTGTCATACGTAACGCTTTCTCTATAGGTATCGAGGTGCGTATACGCTTCTTTATCGAGGCGTTCAATGTTCGATTCACTGACACTGTAATGCCCCAAGAACGCATGGTTTCTTCTTGCGTCAACCCATGAAAGGATATTGCCTTTTTCACTGCTTGCCATGAGCGCAAGGCTGCTTACGGTGTAAAGGGGAATGTTTTTGGTCCAGGCAAGCATTTTAGCGACCACGACACCGATTCTAACCCCGGTATAACTGCCTGGTCCGATGCCCACAATGATGCTCGATAGATCCTCGACCTTCATATCAAGGGCCTCAAACATCTTCGTCATCTCGTCCATGAGTTTGACCGAATGGTCATTGTGGCCGCGCTTGTAGTATTCTTTCAAAGGCTTATCACTGTCAAATAGTCCGATATAGAGATTGTCGGTTGCGCTATCAAGCACCAAGTGCTTCGACGATTGACGCATAGCTGCCACGTCCTTTCATGGTGATTATTCTTTTTTCCACGCCTGCCCATTCAATATTGAAAGACAGGTAGTCTTCAGGCATGCTCTTTAGTATTCTTGAATACCATTCGATGACGGCAATGCCGTCCCCGTCGATATATTCTTCAAGGTCATAGTCCGCCCCGATGCCATCAAGTCTGTAGGCATCAATATGATATAGCGGTATTTTTCCTTCTTCATACACCTTCATGATGGTGAAGGTGGGTGAATTGATAACACCCTTGATGCCAAGCGCCTCTCCCAGGAATTGAGTGAAAGTGGTCTTGCCAGCCCCAAGATCGCCTTCAAGTCCAAGTACGAATCCCGGTGTCATATAGTTCGCGCAAAGGTGCGCAAAATCACGCATTGCTTCAAGCGAATCGATTGTTTTTACGTGTTCCATCAAACCACTCCGTTTCCTAGTAGGCTAAACACCCCAAACATGGTATAATGCAACTACCACGCAGAGGGAATGATAACAATGTTTGTGATCTTACACAATCCATTATCCAAAAATAAAAAATCCAAGCGGACAACCAAGAAGGTTGTCGATCATTTCAAGGAAAAAGGGATCCCTTTTCGTTTGAAAAGCCTGCTTAAAATAAAAGACATTGAATATTATATCAAACATACCCCTGAAGACATCAAGATTTTGCTTTTGGGCGGGGATGGAACCATCAATACGTTCATCAACAAGACCTACAGTCTTCACATGACCCATGATATCTATCTGATGGGCAATGGTTCAGGCAACGACTTCCTGAGAACCCTGAAACACGAACCCACGCGGTATCAACCGATATTAAAACTCACCCACAACAGAAAACAGCGTTTTTTCATGAATGGTTCTGGGATTGGCATCGACGGCATGATCGCCCACAAGGTCAATCAGTCCATCAACCGCAATAAGTTCAACTATTTCTTCAATACATTAAGAGGCTTTTTAGCCTTCAAACCGACCTACACGGAAGTCACCATCGATGGTGAACTTTATACTTTCAAAAAAGCATACATGGTCGGTGTCAACAACGGTCAGTACTTCGGAGGCGGCATGCGCATTACGCCCGATGCGAAACTGAGTGATGAGTACATGGACGTGGTCGTGGTGCACGGTATGGGCAAACTCAAGCTTTTCATCGTTTTCCTAAGTGTTTATTTCGGTTTCCACACAAAACTCAAAAAGAATGTGTTTTTGAAAAAAGCGAAACATGTTAAGGCCTCGATGTTCACAAGCCAGATTGCACAGTGTGACGGAGAGACTTACCCGAAGACCAAGACCATCGAAATCGAAAACACCAACAAACTCGCGCACTTCAAAGTCTTTGACTGGGAGACACTGGACAAGCTTTACAAGTGATTAAAAAAACACGTAACCTGAGGGTTAACGTGTTTTTTTACTGTCCAGTCTCGCTTTGATGGTGTCGGTTTCCTTTTCAAAACCAGGTTTTTCAAGCAAGGCGAACATGTTGCGTTTGTAGGCTTCCACACCAGGCTGGTCAAACGGATTCACTCCGAGAACATACCCTGAAAGCGCGCAACTGAGTTCATAAAAAAACACAAGGTAGCCGAAAGCTTCGGCGTCCATTTTTTCTATGTTTATGACGATGGACGGAGCGTTTCCGTCGTGGTGAGCAAGCAAGGTTCCCTGCATGGCCTGTTTATTGACATTGTCGACGTCCCTGCCACTCAGGTAGTTGAGATTGTCGAGATTCTCTTCATCCTGTTGAATTTCAAGATTCTTTTTAGGCGTTTCAATATTCAGGACGGTTTCAAACAGGTGCCTTTCGCCTTCTTGTATGTACTGACCAAGAGAATGTAGGTCTGTTGTGAACCCAGCGCTTGAAGGGAAAATCCCAAGATTTTCCTTGCCTTCGCTTTCACCGAAGAGCTGTTTCCACCATTCGCCAAGGAAGTGCAGTTTCGGCTCGTAGTGAACGAAAAGTTCGATTTTCTTGCCGGATTGATAAAGCGCATTGCGAGTCATGACGTATTGGTAGCTCGGGTTTGTTTTGTCTTTGACGCCGAGTTCACTTTTCGCTTTATTAGCACCTTCAAGCATGGCAGTGATGTCGATGCCTGCAGCGGCGATTGGCAGGAGTCCTACAGGGGATAAGACACTGTAGCGGCCTCCAACGTCATCGGGGATGATGAATGATGTGAATCCTTCGTTGTCCGCAAGGGTTCTAAGGGCGCCTTTTGAAGCGTCGGTGGTTGCGAAAATACGGGACTTGGCTTCATCTTTACCTACCTGGTTTTCAAGAAGACCTCTGAAACGCCTGAACGCGATAGCGGGTTCAGTGGTAGTCCCTGATTTTGAAATCACGTTGATTGAAAAACGTTTGTCTGAAAGGTATTTTTCGAGGTCAGCCATGTACTCAGCCGATATGTGATGACCGGCAAAAAGCACTTCGACGCCTTCGGTTTTGCCAAAATAAGGGCTCAAGGCTTCAACGGCGGCTTTTGCGCCAAGGTAGGAGCCTCCAATACCTATGACAAGCAGAATATCGCTTTGGTCCTTGATTCTTTTCGCAGCGTCCTTGATCGCAGTAAGCTGTGATTCCATGTTACTTGGAAGATCAAGCCATCCCAGGAAGTCATTGCCTTTTCCTGTACCGTTTTCAAGCGCGGTATGCGCTTTTTTCAACGTTTCAAGGGTGTCACCCTCGAGGGCTTTCTGGTACGCTTTTTGTGCATAATCGAGATTAAGGGTAATCATAGTCATTCCTCTTTCTTTTCTTTTGTTTCCTCAAACGGGGTGTATTCATAAGTTTCTATCCAGGTATCAAGTGACTGTTCAAGTGGCTTGAACCCGTCTTTCAGGTGAATATCGAGACGTTTTTTTCTCTGTTTTTTCTTTTTCATGCCCAGATTGACTTTGCCGTCATCTTCAAAGGATAGCACTTTGAAATCATAAGTCTCTCCTTCGTTAAGGTAGTCCTCGACGTCGCTTACGAACTTGTGGCTGATCTCAGAGATATGGATCATGCCGAGCGTCTCCTCATCGATTTTGACAAAGGCCCCGTACGGCTTGATGGCAGTGATGGTTCCTTTTACTATATCGCCTTTTTTCATACTATTCACCTCTTTAAAACTACAAACAGTATAGCATAAAAAAGGGAAATCAAAAATGGATTTCCCTACTTCTGTGCATACCGGTGTGCCACGCTGCTTGCGGCCGCTGAAGCAATGGCTCCAACGATGTCATCGAGGAAGGTGTTGCATCTGCCTTCTTCTTTGCCCGCATCATCGATGGTCTTGATGATTCCCGGTTTTATCTTGTCGACATATCCGAAGTTCGTAAATCCAATGGATCCGTACACGTTGACGATGGCGAGGGCCAAAACCTCGTCCACGCCATAAAGACCGTTGTCCCCAAGAAGCATGCTTTTAAGGGGCTCTTCAATGTGGCCTTCTTCAGCAAGTCTGTCGAGTTCCATACCTGTTAGAACCGCGTTTTGAACTTCACGTTTCATAACGACCTTTTCCACGTGGTTCAAACACATTTCAACAGTCAGATTCTCTATGTATTTCGATTGAAGATCGTAAACGATGGCCGCAATGTCTTCAAGCGTTGCGCCGCGTTCGGCGAGCTTATTGACCACGGTGTCTCGTGTCTTCAAGTCATTCAGACGATGGCCGTCCATTTCTTCTGGCATGGGTATGCCTCCTTAAACCTGTTCGACGCCGATAATGCCAGGCACTTCTTCAAGAAGAATGGCTTCCACGCCGTCAGTGAGTGTGGTATCGATTGCAGCGCAGCCTACGCAAGCCCCAAGCATTTGGACATAGACAATACCGTCTTCGTATTTCACGAACTTGATATCGCCGCCGTCACGGTTGATATAGGGTCGGATTTTTGTGATGACTTCCGCCGCTTTTCTTTCGATTTCTTTTTCATCCATGGTTATACACCTCTCTTACAGTGCACATTATACATGATATGTAATACAAGGGCGCGTAAAACGCTAATGAAATTCATCCTATTTGATGCGTTTCAAAATAAAGTAGGGTGCGTTCGGAGTCGCGGACTCCATCAGGTAATCGTAAATCTGGTTTTCGTTGTTGGAGTTGAATCCTTTGAGTCTCAGCATATCAGCGCTGATGTCTCCGACAATGTAGGGGTACTGATCGAAATACTTCACGTAGCGTTCACTGAATGTCTTTACATCGAACGCTTCTTTGTAGTCCTTGATCAGTTCAAATTTTCCGAATTCCGTTTCTATCATGATTGGCCTTCTTTCTTTTGGTTTATACGCCGTCGTCTATGATTTTGCCTTCATAGACCAGCTGAGTCTTGGTTGGCAGCAACACTGCCATGAGCAAGTAGACAAGCACTGCCGTACCGACGGATGCAAAGAGTGCAATAATCGCAAGCAGCCGAACCAGGAAAGGATCGGTACCTACGTATTCACTGATGCCCTGGCATACGCCGAAAAGCATTTTGGTTCTATCGTTTCTATATAGTCTTTTTTCGTCTCTTTCCATAAAATCCTCCTACAAAGGTTGTATGTGAATGCGTTTTTTGACCAATACCACGCATTCGGCTTCTATGGCTTCCTTACGTCCGACAGGACCTACGCCTTCACCGGTGGTGGCCTTGAGACTGATTACGTCCAGTGGAGACCTGAGAAGCGAAGCGATGGTTTCCTTCATGGGCATGATGTAGGAAGCGAGTTTGGGCGTTTCAAGATGCACGGTGGCATCCAGATTGACGAGTTCATAGCCCTGGTCTTTGATCATGTCAACCACCCTTGAGAGCAACACCTTTGAATCCATGTCCTTGTAAGTTTCATCCGTATCAGGAAAATGAGTCCCAAGATCTCCCAGTGCTAGGGCGCCCAGAAGCGCTTCGCTGATCGCATGAAGAAGCACGTCCGCATCACTGTGGCCTACGGCTGATACGTTTGAAGGGATATCAATCCCACCGAGAATGAGGGTTTTGCCTTTTTCTAGCCTGTGTATGTCACGACTTTGTCCGATTCGCATCATCTAAAATCAACTCCAATAGTGAATCATCCGATTCATGGGTATATTTCATGGTGCGTGTGTCTCCCTCTACGATGAATCCCTGGATATCAAGCGTGGCCTTTACGAGACTGAGATCACACGTGGCGTCAATGTGTTTGTCTTTTGCGACTTCATGGGCTTTTCTGATGGTTTTTGTTTCAAAAGCCTGCGGCGTTTGAAGGGCCACGAGGTTTTCGCGGTCCAGTGATTCCACGACTCTGTCTTCTTCCACCCGTTTCAAAGTGTCAGGCACCTTGATGGCAGGAGAGATGGATACATGATTTTCAAGCGCGTCCTTCAACCGTTGAAGCACAGAATTGGAAATGAAGGGACGAGCACCATCATGAATCAAAACACGAGGGTTTTTCACATGCTTAAGTCCATTAAAAACGCTTTGCCTACGCGTTTTCCCACCTTTTACAACCGTGTCATAAAGGCCAACGAACTGTTGTTTCGCCTCGTCGAATGAGGCCTCGTCGATGACCAGAATGATTTCCCTGCAGGCGTCGTCCTCTTTAAAGGTGCGCAAAGGGTATTCAAGCATGGTATGGCCGGCCAAAGACTTGAAAACCTTGTTGTAGCCGAGGTTGGCGCG
>JBNJEC010000047.1:0-9073 GCA_051745505.1 Bacillota bacterium | reverse complement strand
GTAAGGGACGCCAGTGCGCTTGCACTGATGAGCGGATTGTTTTTTCTTTGTATGCCGTAAATGTAGCCTGCGAAAAACGCATCGCCCGCTCCTGAGGTGTTCACAACGTCGGTCGTGAAGGCGGCTTGTTTCTCAATGAATTTTTGATTCATGAGGTAAGCGCCCTCACCGCCCATGGTCATGACGATGTTTTTGACACCTTTTTCGGTGAAGAAGTCTCGAACCTGTTGAAGGGTGTCTTCTTTGATCTCAAGCCCTGTCAGGGCCTCTGCTTCAAGACGGTTCAAAGATAGCGTGTCAATCCATTTGTATATGGATTGAACCCTTTTGGCTTTCGTGGTTGAAATCGCATTGATGTATACCGTATCATTGAGAGGGGCGAGGTATGAAAGCATCGCTTCACTCAAATTGGTTTCAAGGACGAGTCGCTCAGCATTCCTGATGAGTTCAAGCGTAGGCTTGAAGGCCTCTTTATCGAGCTGTTCGACACTGAGCGTGTCCGCCACCCCTACAAGCATATCCTTCTGCTCATCAAAGAGTGCGGCGTACTTGCTTGTGGTGATGGTTCCTTGTGTGATTGGGTGAAGCGTCACACCATTGTTGATGCAGGAATCCCTGAGTAGAGATGCATCCACTTCACCGCCAAGAGGCGCGATGAAGTGCGTATCGACCCCAACCCTTGCAAGGTTTTCTGCGATGTTTCTGCCCACCCCTCCAGCCGAGAGTCTGATTGAGCCCACATTCGAGTCACGCCATATGATTTTCTGGTCCAAGGTCAGGGAAATATCGACATTGGCACTTCCGATTACTACTGTATAACTCATTTTTGCCTCCTGAATACTATAATCCTATTTTACCATGAATTCCGGTTTCACAAATAATTTCACAAATATAAAATGGTTTTATATTCAAAGAATGTTGAAAATATGCTATATTGTTAATAGTCTTTACATACTAGTAGGCGGTGCACACCCATGAAGAAAAAAAGAAAATTCAGACACGGGGTCACGTTTTTTTTCTTAGAACCCCTGTTCAGATTATATTTCCGTATCACTTACAACTTCAAGGCTGAACGCTACAAACCACCCAAAGGTGAAAAAGGGCCTTATTTGATTATAGCAAATCATTCCACCGTCCATGACGCTTTTTTCATGGCATTTGGGTTTCCCGGAGTTATCTATTATGTCGCTTCCGATATGCTTTTTTCAGTTAAGTACCTTTCAAAAATCATGAGTTTTCTCGTAGCCCCAATTGCCAAAACCAAGTACAGAAGCGATATTGAAACCATCAGAGACATGAAACGTTTCGTAAGTGAAGGCGGCTCCATCGGGCTTTTTCCTGAAGGCAACACAACGTTTAGCGGTGAACTGATGCCCATCCCCTTCGTTATCGCCAAACTGATCAAGAAACTCAAAATTCCAGTGCTTTTTTATCAGATAAAAGGTGGCTATCTCACAAGACCAAGGTGGTCGCGTACAAAAAGAAAAGGAAAAGTGACCGGCCACGTGGAAAAAGTCTGGTACCCTGAAGAATACGGTGACTTGTCCCCTGAAGCCATCTATGAAACCATCAAGGAAAACATAGAAGTCGATGAGTTCGCCGGTACGACCCCCTTCAAAAGCAAATACAAGGCAGAAGACATTGAAAGTGCCTATTTCGTCTGTCCGTCGTGCGGTGCGCTTGAAACGCTTCATAGCGAAGGCAACGACGTATGGTGTACACACTGTGACTTCCACGCAAGAATGAACGATTTCGGCAAATTCGAAACCTTGGCAGGCAAAGGCTTTGAAACAACCGTTCCCTGGTATCGTTATCAGGAGGAAACCCTTCATGCCTGGCTTGACAAGCAAAGAGAAGACACCGTGCTTTTTGAAAACGTGAACGAAAGAATACTCGAAGTGAAACGCTCGAAATATAAAACCTACAAGGCCCACGGCACCATTCGTCTTTACAAGACACACGTACAGTTCATATTCGATGACGGCAGCGAAGAACAATGGGATGTTTCAACCATAAGCAGCGCCGTTCAACAGAAAAACAAGCTGATTCTTCACCATGAAAACGAAGCGAAAACCTACTATCTTCTGAGTCACGGCAAGCGAAACGCGCTTAAGTACGTCCAAGCGATTGACTGGCTCAAGAAAAAGGAGCGCGATTAGATGGACTTCACGAATTTTGATTTATGGAACGGTGTCATTCACTTCTCAGTGTTATCCATGCTGTTATTGCTTGCGAATACATTGAGACGCAAAGTGCCGTTCTTAAGACGTTCTCTCCTTCCAACCGCGGTCATTGCAGGGTTCATAGGCCTGGTTGTAAAAGAAACGCTTTTCGCGAGTATCTTTGGGGATGCTCAGGTCGAAGAGGTCAACATCTTCTTCTCGATGGTGACCTACCACACCATCGCCCTTGGTTTTATCGCCCTTGGACTCAAGGTTCATGAAACCTACAAGTTCAAAACCAAACGCAAACAATCCATATTCAGCGGACTCATCATCGTATCCACTTACCTTCTACAGGGGTTTGTAGGCATCGTACTCAGCCTCGCCCTCGCCTACACCTTCTTTCCTCAGCTCTTCAGTGCCGCAGGGATGCTGCTACCTATGGGCTTCGGTCAGGGCCCTGGACAAGCGCTCAATATCGGTACCGTGTATGAAATATCTCACGGATTCACCGGAGGTTCGACGTTTGGTCTCGCCATTGCATCTTTCGGTTTCTTCTGGGGTGCGATAGTCGGTGTGCTTTATCTGAATCGCCTTTACAAAAAGGGCTCAATTGAGAAAAAGACCGTACAGGACTCCAAAAGAGTCAGCATGCAAGAAATTGAATCGCCCGATGAAATTCCTCTTGCGGAATCAATCGACAAATTCACCATTCAGGTGACCCTTGTGCTTTTTGTCTACGCCATCACGTATGGATTCATGCGCGGGATGACTTTCATTCTCAACAATGGCTTTTTCGGCGAATTCGGTGCCGATACGGTTGTCCCTCTCATATGGGGATTCAACTTCATCATCGGTACGCTGTTCGCCATCATGTTCAAGAAAATCTTCATGCTGCTTAGAAAATACAAGATCATGAACCGCCAATACCCAAACAACTACATGCTCAACCGCATAAGCGGATTCGTCTTTGATTTCATGATTGTTTCAAGCATCACGGCCATCCGTATTGAAGATCTCAGAAATCTCTGGGTGCCTTTCCTCATCCTCGTCTTCGCCGTAGGGCTTGCGACACTCTTTTACATCGTCTTCATTACCAAAAGAGTGTATCCCGACTACAAGGAAGCGGCAAGCCTTGGCATGTTCGGCATGCTGAGTGGGACTGCTAGCACAGGCGTCATCCTTCTTAGAGAAGTCGATCCGAACTTTGAAACCCCCGCGGCCAATGACCTGATTGTCGGCTCAACCACAGCCATATTTTTCGGTTTCCCAATTCTTCTGCTCGTGGGGATCGCGCCGATTAGCATTGTCCATACCCTCATCGTCCTTGGCATCATCGGTGTGCTTGCAGCCGTGAGCATCGGTGTCCTCGTAAAGTTCAATCCCAAAAATGAATAACGCCATATTAAAAGCGCCTGAGTCCAAATCAATGGACACAGGCGCTTTTTTTCAAGGTTCTCAGGCGTGGGCGGATTGAGGAAATTTCTTTTTGAGATCCCGCATTTCATAAAGATAGACAATGAAGGACACGGAGCCTGTCAGGAAGTCGGCCACGAAGAATGTCCACCAGATGCCGTCTGCGCCAATGAGATAGGTGAGCAGGAAGGCAAACGGAATGAATATGATAAAACGTCTTGAAAGCGCGATTATGAAGGCGCGTACAGGGTAGCCCATGGCCTGGTAGGCACTGGACAGGATGACCTGGAAGGTGACGAGTGGGAACCCAAGCGCGACGATTCTAAACGCCCGCGCCCCTTCGCTTACGAATGCGGGCTCAGGGTTCTCCGCAAAGAGCATGAAGAGATTTTCCGCAAAAATGAGCACGAGCACAAAGACGATGGAAAAATAACTCAGCATGAGGGTCGCGGCAAAGCCGATGACTTCATGAAGCCGCTTGAAGAATTTAGCACCGAAATTGAAACCGACAATGGGAACCATGCCCTGCACAAGACCGAATCCAGGCATGAGAGAAAAGCGTATGAGCCTGTTGATGACACCGAATATCGCGATATACATCGTAGGTCTTAGGGCATATTCATTGATGAGATTATTGACGATGATGATGAGCACACCCCCAAGTGCGACCCTTACAAACGAAGGAAGCCCTACCGCAATGATTTCTTTGACGATTTTGAAATCCACTTTGAAGATGGTAGGCAGATGAATATGCAGATTCGAATCAGGTCTGTAGGCATGGAATATGATAAACGCAAACCCAGCCGTTTTTGAAATGGCGGTTGCAATCGCTGCACCGCGCACACCAAGCCCAAAGCCCCAGTCAAAAATGAAAATCGGGTCAAGGATGATGTTGAGACCAGCCCCAATCATGAGGGAAAACATGGCTATCTTGGGTCTTCCTTCAGCACGGGTCAGGTTATTGAAGACAATCCCCAGTGAAAAGGGAATGAGTGCAATCAGTATGTAGGTCAGGTATTCACGAGCGTATTCGATATTTCCCGCAGTCGCACCGAACCAGCCAAGCAATTCATCCATCATGATGAATGAGAAGACCGAGATGGCGACCGACAAAGAAAGACTGATCAGCAATGCCATGTTGACGCTTTTACGCATGGCTTTGGGGTCGCCGCGTCCGTAAGCCCTGCTGAATACGGACGAGCTCCCGATACCGACCATGATGCCGACTGCGAGTATAATCTGTTGGATTGGATAGGCTATGGAGAGTGCACCAATCGCATCGGTGCCCGCTCCGCGGCCTACAAATATGGTATCAACGAGATTATACATCGCATTAAAGGCCATCGCTGCAGTTGCAGGAATGGCCAGTTTCAAGAGCAGGCTCTTGATATTCATTTTTCCAAGCATTTGCGAACGTTCGTCGTTAGGATCCACTTTCTTTTCCGTGATTTCTTTTTGAGACATGCAATCACTCCATAACTTAGAAAATTATAGCATAAAGCGAGTGAATTTTGTAGGCTAATACGTTATTCCGTGTGGATAATTGTCATAAAAAAACACAGGCTTTTGACCTGTGTTTTGAATCACGCTTGTGCGGATGCCTTGCATTCGCTACAAAGTCCGTAAAAATCCAGTTTGTGATGTTGGATGTCAAAGTCGTACTGTGCACTTATCTTGTCTTCGAAATGATGGACCGGGCATTCTTCAACATACACCACTTTAAAACAGTTGGTGCAGATGAGACGATGTCCGTGTGTATCGTGGGAAAGTTCATAAAGCACTTTTTTGGAGAACTCCACGTTGACCGCTGAAACAATGCCTTTTCCAGTGAAGGTTTCAAGGACTCTGTAGACTGTGGACAGTGAGATACTCTCGTCTTCTTCTTTCATTTTCATGTAGATGTCATCCGCAGAGAGGAAATGGTCACTATGCTTGAGAATATCGAGAATGAGAAGCCGGTGCCCGGTCTTCTTGAGATCTTTTTCTTCAAGCATTTTTTCTTTTGTTTTCATAAAAGCCTCCTAATTCGTACTGAGCCGTCTAAGGTTATTATATAGGGTTGAGGCAAAAAACACAAAACCACTAAGAAGCACGATGCTCGAACCCGATGGCAGGTCGAATACGAATGATGAAAGCAGTCCCGTCACGACAAGCACGATTGAAAGCACCGCAGACGCGAGGATCGTCGTTTTGAAGTTTCTGGTGAACTGCATGACGATAATGGGTGGGAAAATGATAAGCGCACTGATAAGCATCGTCCCAATCGCCCGGATTCCGATAACGATGGTCAGCCCCGTAAGAACTGCCAACAAGGTATTCAGACGCTTTGTTTTCACACCACTCACGCTTGCATACTCATCATCATAGGTCATTGAAAAGAGATCCTGATAAAAGAGCCAGATCACAACCACTACGATAAATGAGAAAATGATTGCCAGAACAACATCGACTTGCTTGATGGTGAGAATGCTGCCAAAAAGATAGCTGAAGAGATCCACATTGAACCCGTCCCCAATACTTGCAAGAGCGGTTCCAAGTGCAATTGAAAAGGATGCGGTGAGTCCAATCGCCGCGTCCCCTTGAAGGTTTGCGGCGTTGTTGAGTTTCAAAATGAATATGGAGACAAGGACGACTGTCGGTACGGCGAAAAGCAAGGGAGCCTGGTTTGTGAAAAGACCCACCGCTATCGCCGCAAAGGCAACATGGGAAAGGCCGTGCCCGATCATTGAAAATTTATTGAGTACCAAAAACGATCCAATAAGCGAACTGCTCAGTCCAACTGCGACTCCGACAATCAAAGCACGCCACATGAAGCCGTATACAAATGAAAGTTTAAGCAGTTCAAGCCATTCCACGTGCGTACCCTCCTTCTTCTTTTGAAGGGTTCATCTCACTCATGGGAACGGAGAGATTCGCTGGGTCATATTTGGTGGGTGTTCCCTGATAAAGAAGCATGTTGTCCACATGAATCACATGCTTGACGTAATCCGCGGCAATCGCCAGGTCATGGGTGATGAGGACGATGGTCACATCGTGTGACTTGTTCAAGTGGTTGAGCATTTCAAGAAACTTGCGTCGCATGGTGATATCCAGCGCACTGGTCGGTTCATCAAGCACGAGCATATCGGGGTTCGACACCATGGCTCTTGCGAGCATCACGCGTTGTTGCTGTCCGCCTGAGAGTTCTCCGATTGGCTTCTTGCAGATACCACCGACTCCCAGAAAATCAAGAATATCCTCAATCCGTTCAAGGTCGCGTTTTGTGATGCGTTTTGGGAAGGTTTTTTCCATCAGAAGTCCTGTGGCAACCACTTCTTCAACACTTGCAGGAAAATGCCTTTCTCTCACCTGAACATTTTGAGGGACATAGCCTATTTTCACCTTGGAGGCTTTTTCCACCACGCCCTTGGTAGGACGGATAATGCCCATAAGGGTTTTGATCAACGTGGATTTTCCGCCGCCATTTGGACCTACGACAGCCAGAAAATCCCCTTTGTTTATATCAAAGGAGATGTTTCTGATGGCCGTGAAGGTTCCGTATTTAACTTGTAGGTCTTTTGAACTGATCAGTGTGTTGTTATTGTTGGGGGTCATTGTAATCAAGGCCTTCTTTCAGGGTTTCCAGATTTTCTCTCATCATATCCAGATAAGTTACACCTTCATCAAGTGCGTCTTTGGAAACATTGCCAGCCGTATTAAGGTAGAGAATGCGCGCGTCAGTCTCTTCAGCGATCGCTTCTGCGACTTTGGGGTCTATAAGCGTTTCCGCGAAAAGGGTATCCACATTGTGTGTTTCCATGGTATCGACCATGTTTGAAAGGGCCCCCGGCGTAGGTTCGCTGTCTGTTGAGAACCCCTCATATGGGGTGATGTATTCTAGATTGTAGCGGTAGACGAAATAGCCAAACGCGTTGTGTCCGCCGTGCATGATGGTGTCCTGTTCAGTGTTTGCCATCACATGCAAAACATCGTCATGATACTGATTGAGCGCACTGATATAGTCATCCGCATTGGCACTTATCTCAGCCTTTGCGTTGTCATCTTCAACAAGTTCAAGCAGTGACGCTTCGATATTTTCTATCATTTTGATGGCATTGAGCGGATCCGTCCAGAAATGCGGATCAACGTCCTCATCCCCATGATCATGGTCGTCATGATCCTCTTCTTCATGTTCTTCTTCGCTTTCACCGAGTTCGATGAGTTCGACATGTTCACTGAGATTCAAAAGATCAAGGGTTTCAGATGCACCGCTGCCTACCACCATGTCTTCAACCCAGGGTTCCATCATATCGCCCGTGTAGATGAGCAAGTCGGCGCCGGAAATTCTCACAACGCCTTGCGGACTCGGTTCGTAGGAATGCGCACTGGTTCCGGGTGGCAACAGGTATTCCACTTCAACATGGTCGCCACCCAGTGTTTTAGCAAAATCATAATGGGGGAAAAGCGTGGTCATGACAAGCGGTTTTCCGCTTTCATCGCTTGTGGTATTATTGCTACAAGCCGCAAGTGAAACAAATATCACCAGGACTGAAATAAGCAAGACAAATTTTTTCATAAGACTACCTCCGTAATTTTTTTCTAAGCACAGTATATATGAAGTTTCATGCAAATGCAAATGGTTCGCATTTGTGTTTGCGTAAAAATAAAAAGCGCCTGATGACGCTTTCTATTATATATGCAGCATGAAATTAACGGGTTCGCTTGAGAAGGTGAAGCGCATATGGCTTCAAGGTTACAGTCTCGCTCAGTGTGTAACTTGATTGGTCAAAAAGGTCATGATAGGTCCCCGAAAGTGAGTGAACATCAAATGTTACAGGGGTTTTTCCTCTGTTGAGGAGCGCAATCAGTTCCCCTTTTTCAAGAATCATGGCCTGGTTTTCAGTGGCGAGTATGTCAAGGGTCGGAAGCCTGAAAGACGGTTCTTCGTGGTATAGATGGTTGAGTTTTTTGATGAAAGGTTTCAAAATTTTGCTGTGTCTTTTTTCATCCCAGATCATGCAGCGTCGGTTATCGGGATCATGCTCGCCGCTCAGGCCGACTTCACCGCCATAATATACAGACGGGGCACCCGGAAGAAGGTATTGAACTGTGTAAACGAGTTTCAGAAGGGCTTCGTCTTCTTCAAGAACTCTTGCGATACGTTTCGTATCATGGCTGTCTATGATGTTGAACATGTTTTGAATAACCGGCCTTGGATAGGTAAACATGACATCCCTAACCGTGTTGGCAAAGGCCCTTGCATCCATCGGGTAGGGCTCGTTTTTGCCAAAGAACGCCCACATTGGATAGAGAAACTCGTAGTTCATGACCGCGTCGTGTTGATCGCCCATGAGCCAGGGTTCGCTTTGATCCCAGTTCTCTCCCAGTATGAAGACGTCTTTCTTGGTGGCTCGCACTCTTTTTCTGAATGCTCTCCAGAAATCATGTGAGATTTCATTGCTTACATCGAGTCTCCAGCCATCAATATCGAATTCCTTGATCCAGTATTCCCCGAC
>JBNJEC010000046.1:0-9230 GCA_051745505.1 Bacillota bacterium | reverse complement strand
TTCATCTACGCTGACCCTGATTATCTTCTCAAGGATCACGAAGAAGGCATCTCCATCTTTGATAGAGACCATAACGCCCTGGCGTTATTTGGCATGCGTTACTTCGGTGAATTCAAGAAAGGCACCCTGACTCTCGCCTGGTCCATCGCAGAAAGACAGGGCTTCACCCCGTGTCACGGTGGCATGAAGACACTTAATTGCGGCAATCGTGATTTCGTGATGGGCGTATTCGGTCTTAGTGGATCAGGAAAATCCACCATCACCCACGCCACCCACGGCAAGGAAGGCGCCCCTGACGTCCTGCATGATGACGCTTTCGTTATCAGAAACGAAGACCTCATGAGCGTCTCGATGGAGCCTTCATACTTCGACAAGGTGCAGGATTATCCGACAAACTCAAAAGACAACCGATTCTTGCTCACCATCCAAAACGTGGGAGCCACTCTCGATGAAGACGGTCTCGTCGTCCCGGTCACCGAAGACATCAGAAACGGAAACGGCCGCGCCGTCAAATCGATTTTCTGGACGCCAAAAAGACATTACGCGTTCAATAAACCGCTCAATGCGCTTTTCTGGATCATGAAAGACGACGCCCTTCCACCGGTCATGAAAATCGAAGACCCGGTGCTGGCATCCACATTCGGCGCCACCCTCGCAACCAAGAGAACGAGCGCGGAATACGGCGTCAAAACAGGATCCCTCACATTCGAGCCTTACGCAAACCCATTCAGACTCTACCCGCTATCTTCAGATTACGCGCATTTCAAATCCATGTTTGAAGACCACGGCGTGGAGTGCTATATTCTCAATACCGGTGAATACGCAGGCAAGGATATTGACAAGGATACTACACTAGGCGCCATCGAATCCATTGCGCTTGGGAAGGCATCTTTTGAACCCTTCCTCGGTTCAAAAGTCCTCAAAACCATGCCCATTAAAGCGTTCAACGCACTCGAAGCGGATCCTGTCAAGGTCGCGCACAGACTCACTGCCCGCATTGACTATCTGAACGCCTTAAAAGGGGAAGACCGACTCCCTGAAGAAACCGTCAACGCACTGAACGCATTGGTTGAAGACATTGGAGATGATTCTGCTTGAAACGATTCATAAGCGACAAAGTAAAAGGCACAAAAATCAACGACGTGGTCTTTGAAGCCTCACAAGGCGCCATTGAAGCGAGCCAGAAAGAAGGCGGACAAAACGTCGTCAATGGCGCTTTTGGTACCTTCTTCGATGAAGACGGTGACCTCTATACTTTTGAGAGCGTCTATGAACTCTTCGCCAAGGTGGACCGCGTGCAAATCGCCAAGTATGCTTCAGGCATCCCGGGCCCAAAAGTATTCAGAGACGCCGTCAAGGACTGGCTTTTCACCAGAAACAATGTCACCATTGACAGTGAAGTTGTTGCGACTCCCGGGGGTACAGGCGCGCTTTCAAGCACCATCAAAAATACCCTAGCACCTGGTGAAACCGTTGTTTACCCCAAGATAGGCTGGGGTCCTTATAAAACCATCGCTTCGCAGCACAACGTCAATATCGCAACCTACGACATGTTTGAGGGCGACGCCTTCAACATCGAGTCCTTCAGACAAACCACGCGTGATGTCATGGAGAAAGAAGGCAAGGTTCTCGTCTTCATCAACGACCCTTGTCAGAACCCTACAGGCTACACCATGACACCCCACGAGTGGGATGAAGTTTTAAGACATCTAAACAAGCTATCTGACCACGGCCCTGTCGTGCTTCTTCACGACATCGCCTACATCGATTTTCACAAGCAGGCCCATTACGGACGCATTTTCAACAAATATAGACACCTGAGTGAAAACATGCTCGTCGTCCTCGCCTTCAGCGCATCCAAAACCATGACCGCCTACGGCATGCGCGTAGGGGCGCAAGTCCTTATCAGTACCAACAAGGACGAGCGCATCGCGTTCAAACACGCATGTGAAAACACCGCAAGAGGCGTCTGGTCCACCGTCAACAACGGGGGCATGATGACGTTCGCTTCCCTTGTCAACGACAAGGCCGCAAAAGCCAAATACATGAAGGAAAAAGAATGGGTCATGAATCTTCTTGACGAGCGTGCATCCATTCTGATGGATGAAGCTCAAAAGGTTGGCCTTGATCTTTACCCCTACAAAGAAGGGTTCTTCATTACCATGAAAATTACGGACGACACTAAAAAAGATGCCATGCACAAGGCGCTCAATGATTCCGGTATCTTCTTCGTCAATATCAAGGGTGGCCTCAGAATCGCCATCTGCAGCATTCAAAAAGCAAAACTGAGAGGCCTCGCCAAACGGATTAAAGACGTTATCGATTCCTAACTGCATAGTGTTTCCTCCACTAAAAAACGGTTCAATTCTGAACCGTTTTTTAAGTGGAGTTTATTTGGATTTTGCGAATGCTTTCTTGATATAGAATGTAATCCGTTTGAAGAACCTGGTCTCCTGATAAGAAAGGATGGCGACCTTGTATACGGGTGCGATGATATAAAGGAATCCGACTGCGGTCGCAATGGTGATGAGGAGAATGATGATGCTTTCAAAGATGGTGATAACCCCTGTTGCGTAGGCAATTGGGGCGACGATGGTTGAGAAGAACGGAATGTAGGCGGCGACTTGTACGACACCGTCCGCCCCAAGCATCGGAAGGAAGATTCCGATGTAATAGCCACCGAGTAAAAGGAAAATGAGCGGTGCCTGGAATTGCTGATAGTCTTCCTGCGTGGTCGCGACCGATGCGACGAATGCCGCAAGCGTCAAGAAAAGCAGGGTTCCAAAAATCATGAAGAGGACCGAGAATACGAGAAGACTTGGCCAGTTTGGAATGCGGTTGGCGAGTTCTGCGAAAAGTGATAGTTCTTCTGCACCATTAATGCTTGGCAGAAGCCTTCCGATGAATGAAGCAAGAATGCCAAATGCGAGCAGTATGGAACTTTGAATCAGCAAAAACGAAATGCTTGATGTGATTTTCGATAGGAAATGCGTTTTCGCGGGCACACTTGCAATAATGGTTTCAATCGCTTTTGAGGATTTCTCTTCAATGATATCAACACCGAGGAACTGTGTCGCCATGATGATGAGGACGAAAATCGGAAGGAAAAGGATGCTTACGATGCCTTCGATGAAGGTCCTGTTTTCCTCATTGAGACCTCCATCATCGTCACCGGTATCCGGTGGAGACTGAATGACATAGTTTGCGTATGTAATATCCTGATAGTCATTGAGCAGTGTTTGAACCTGTGAAGTCAGAAACGACCGCTGTTCTTCACTTTTTGCATACACTTCCACATCCGGTGCATCCAGGTCACCTGTAAAGACAAGAAGGATATCCAGTGTTTCGTGGTCCCAGAAGTCTTCATTATCTTCAAGGGTGGCTTCACTGGATTCGTATTCATACTCCATGTAGCTGGCATTGAACATGGTGATGAGGTTGTCTTCAAGCGGATAGCTTTCATCGTCTGACTCATTGACGATGGCGACTTCAAGGGTTTCGACTTCTTCTTCATCCTGGAACATGGCAATGATGCTTGGAAGATTGACGATTCCGATAATGATGATGCCGAGAATGGCATTCGTGATGATGAATGATTTTTTGAATATTCGTTTTTTAAGACCGAATTTAACCAGAAATTTAAACTTGTTCACGCTGACCACCCACTTTCGAGATGAATATTTCTGAGAGACTTGCCTGTTCTACATCGAAAAGCGAGACGTTCTTGCATGTCTTGACATAATCAAAGACGCCTTGTACATAGTCTTCAGATTCTATTTTCACAATCGTTTTATCTGTGTTTTCAATCACCTGATATACACCATCAAGACTTCTCAGATGCTCTGGGTCGACATCCGCGTCAATGTTGATGGTGAGTTTTTGGAAATCTCTTTTGACCTGTTTGATGTCGCCTTGAATGATGGCTTCGCCTTTTTCAAGCACGACAATCTTTTCACAAAAGGATTCCACGTGGTCAAGCTGATGGGACGAGAACACGATCATCTTGCCTTCTGACTGGAACTGGCGGACGGCTTTGACGAAGAGTTCCGTGTTGATAGGGTCAAGGCCGCTGAAAGGTTCATCCAGAACCAGAAGTTTCGGATCGTTTAAGATAGCGGAGATAAACTGAATCTTCTGCTGGTTCCCTTTGGAGAGTTCTTTGATTTTCTGGTCCTTGTATTCACTGATTTGAAAATAATCAAGCCAGTAATCAAGACGTTTCAGGATAAGATTCTTGTCCATGCTTTTAAGCTGACCGAAATAAAGCATGAGTTCCTTGACTGTAATCTTCGTAAGCAAGGACCTTTCTTCAATCATGTAGCCTATCTCGTCTACATTGTGATACCCTACGTGGTCACCAAAATAAAGCACTTCGCCTTCTGAAGGGCTCAAGAGTCCCATGATGACGCGAAATGTAGTGGTTTTCCCAGCACCATTCGTACCGAGAAGGCCAAATATTTCACCTGGTTTTATGGTGAATGACAAATCTTTTACTGCGGTAAAATCTCCATATTTGAGTTTTACATTATTGACTTCGAGCATATGAGCGTTTCCCCCTATAAATAGTCGTTCAAGCAATATTATACCGTGTAATATAGCTTAGTTCAATATACAAACTTTCTAAATTGTACATAAAAAAGTCAGAAGACTGTTATCTCCTGACATTCAATGTGTCATTTAAAGATCCTTTTTCAAAATAATGCGTTCGACATCGTCGTATTTTATTTTTCTGAGCATCTCCTCGTACCCCAGTTCCAAGAAATTGTTCAGACTGTAAGGGTTGTCCGGAGATACCGTAGCCATGCAGGTTGTGTAGCCCATGGCCTTGGCAACAGGTTCAGCGAATTCGATGAGTTTCTGCTGGAGCTGATTGCCGCGGTGCGCCTCCACGACGATGACCGATTCCATGTGGTTGACGCGGTTAAGGGCTTCTTCATCAAAACCCAGATCAAGCCCCAGGTTGTCTTCGCTGTCTTCAGGGAATCTTACGATCAAGAATGCAGCAATCTTTTTTTCATACCCTGCGACAGCAATGAACCCTTCCTTCTCGATGTGGTTTTTGACGAATGTTTTGTCATCCGCAACGAATATCGATGTATCATCGATTTCGTTTTCCATGTGTTCCATAACCTTGTAGACCCGCTTGTAATCTGACATGCGGGCAAAGCGCATTGTATAGGTGCCTTCTTTCATGATTGCACGATCCTTTCAGTAAGCATGTGTGTATATTATACCATACATGAAAAAAAGACCCATTCAAAGTGATTTGATGAACGGGTCTTTACTGTGCCGTTTCGTCTTCCAATAAGTCTTCCAGGACTTTTTTGAAACGAGTATTGTCTTCTTTTTTTCGCTTGTTTGTATGCCCATAGCGTTTGTTTGCTTTGCGCATTTTGGCGCCCATGTGTCTTTGAAAAAGAAGCATGTCGATGTTTTCATCTGTATAAAACCAGCCATCCTGATGGAGCGCGTAGGCTTTCTTGCCAAGCACAAGGCTTGCAAGACCATAGTCCTGAGTGACGACCAAGTCGCCTTCTTCTGTTCTTTTGAGGATTTCATGGTCGGCGACGTCCGCACCACTGTCAACCTGGATATGGGTGCCGTAGGTTTCGTTTATTTCATGGTGGATATTGCTGACCATGACAAGAGACACGTTGTAGGTTTTTGCGAGTTCCACCACGATGTCTCTGACGGGGGACCCGTCTGCGTCCAGTAGTATTTTCATTTAATCTCCTAAACTATTATTCAAGTATTTTTTTGTACATGGCTGTTTTTTCATTTTGTATGTCACGATACAGTCTTTCGATATCGTGATTATCAAGGGTGCTTCGCTCACGTCTTACGATTTCGCGTGCGAATTCATGGGCGAGCAGTTCGAAAATGTAATTGAGCTGAGAGGATGTGAATTTTGGTTTATCCTTGTCAAGCGCTTCAAGGTTGCCCATCAAAGTCGTATTGATAGGGTGGCTTCCATTAATATAGAGAGTCGCGTTTTTCTCATCGATCGTGGCTTGCCAGGTAGCTTCATCGGAGAGTATTTTAATGGAGTTCAGGAACCCACCCTTGCCATTGTTCTTTTTCGATTTTTCTTTGATCTTGATGCGAGCCTTGGTTTCATAACCTTCCGCCTTGGCGGTTACGACATAGTTTGCATCACTCAGATCCGATTTGAAGGGAATTTCAATCATACCAGTTTGATTGTTCAAAACCTGTGATTTGTCGGTCCATATCGGTTTTGTGAAAGGCACGAGTTCTTGTTTGGATGAAAAGGTGACATCGATTTTCGTTCCGGGAGGATATTTGTCATAATCATAGTAGAGTTTCAACTTTGAAGGTTTTTTGGGTTTGAAGGTGTAATGTTTGGGAATGAACTCAAGACCGTATTCGGGATAGACGACTTCCTGTTTCACGACTTTGACAAATGTGTCTGTATTGAAAGTTTGTGAAGTTGCCGTGAGTCTTTCACTGTCTTCAGAAACCTCAAGTCCGTCAATCGCAAGCGTCTTGATGATGAGACCTTGTTCATTGGCGTCACTTTGATCAAATGAGAGGCTTTTTTGATGCACTGCATAATGGGTGGCATCAAAGCTATCAATGGTGATTGGCACTTTGTCGCTTACAAGATTTGCATTGATGTAAATCTGAAGTCCGTAAGTCTTTTTCTCCGTGATGTTTATGGATTCGCGTGCGAAGGCAAGACCGTTTTCAGGTGGATTTGCTCCAGGTGAAAGCGCACCGATGTTGGAGGCAAATCGTTCTGTGTAGTAATCATTGAATTTTCTGAGCGCATCCTGGACTTTCTTGATGGATTCAATTGAAACAACTTTGTTTTTTCTCTTGGAATCGTAATCCCGGATGACCTTTTCGACAATGTCGCCCACAGTTTTATTGAGCTTTTTGGTAAATTCGTTGCGCTTGTCAAATCCGTCCCTTGAATCGGTCAGAATCTGCAAGGGATTAACGGGGTCGTTCAGTTTTTCTTCCAAGATGGCGTAAATGCCCTTGAGTCTCAAAACACCCGAGATATTTTGAGCACCTGGAAATTTTTCAAGGCCAAAGAGTGTATTGTCGTACACTGCTTTACGTTCATCGGTGATGATGACATCGGTCTTGTCGGTGGCCTTTTTCTTGTTTTCATATAAAGTGAGTGTGCCCTTTATCTCATAATCCTCATATTTGAATAGAACCGGTTTATCTTCAAGCAGAAGTTTCTTGTTTTCTAGCGTGTATTTTTTTGAAGACAAGACCGTGGTCTTCTCGCCGTCTTTGAGAATGACTTTTCGCTTTGGATCGGACATTATGTAGCGAAACATGTAAAACGTCTCAAGTGCGTCCTTGATTTTACCTTTTGGAGGTATTTTGACTTCATCTGGAAGGCCGAAAAGAACGATGGTTCCATTATTCTCGATGCCGTATTTCTTTCTGATCTGTTTCAAGTGTGTTTTGGGCTTTGTTACTTGAATCTGTTTCTTTTTGTTGAAATTGAATTTGCAAACCTGAAACTGATCATCCTTGATGCTTTTGATTTCCGCTTTTTTGTGACTTGATGCACTTGAAAAAAGCACATCGCTCGCGCCTTGACCGAAAAGCCCTCTTACTTCGTGGCTACTCCCACCTGCGTATGACGCACCATATTCCGCAAAAATCCTCATCAAATCGTCATAACTCATGCCTTCAGCGCGATCAACAACAGTGACTTCCTTGTTTGCTCTATCTAGAATGATGTCTATTGTTTTAACAGTATCATCCATATCAAGACGCTTGTATGAATCATCGGCATTCAATAAGATTTCCGCGAGATATTTCTTGAAATCTTTGGCCAAAGGGTTTTTGATATCTCTAAGTACTTTCCTTGGAGCTTCAATCACATCTTTTTTCATAGGCGCCTCCTTATGCATTTTCACTTTTAATTATAAAGGCTACAGTATGAACTTCAAGAAGAATTATCACTTGTCAAGAATTTTGACGCTATGTCATATGCAAAACGGAACCTCAAAAGAGATTCCGTTTTGTCTAGTCTGTGTTATCGCACAGAAAGGTGGTGGATTCTTGACGAAAAATATAAAAATATGAAGGAGTCCAGAAAATAAACCACCTGAAGTTGTATTATAACTTTTAGTATGTTAAAAGTAAATCCTTATTGTAAATATTATGCTTTTTTTATGCTTATCCAGAATCTGCTTACAAGACCGTGATCGGTTGAAACGTTCTTTTCAAAGACACCACCCTGACTTTTGATGGTTCTTAAGCTTGCAACATTGTCTTCGTCGCAGGTCACGAGGACCTTGTTCAATCCGCGCGTTTTGGCGATTTCAAGCACTTCACCAAGCATTGCCTTGCCGTAGCCTTTTCTACGCTCCTTGGGATGCACCGAGTATCCGATATGTCCACCCCACACACTGAGTATTGGGTGATTGATGTGGTGTCTGAGGTCGATGATGCCTACGAGTGCATCATCGGTTTTACGAATCGCGAGATAGGTACTTGAGGGCACTTTGTCTTCAGGACATGTCAATGAATTTTCCATTTGCTTTAGCTCTTCAATCCAATCAAGTGCGGTTTCGCAGTCACGGAGGTTGCCTGTACCGGCCATGCTCGACTTAGTGTTCAAAAAGGCTTGTTTGTAAGATTCAATGGCCTTTTCATAGTCTGGTGAAGGCTGTTTCAATTCGATTTCACTCATAAGGGGCCTCGCTTCTTCTTGGTTATATTATTTTTAACCGAAAGAAGACGATTTGTAAAGGAATTCTTTGACTTTATAACGTTCTAATTGGCCGTTTCATTCCTGATTTTATGCCTCAGTATTCTGGTACGTAGGAATCCGCATCGAACGCATCAAGAAGGCCTGTGTAGTCATCATCTTCAAGATGTCCGATCTCTTCTCCGTCCAATGTAATGGGAATGCCCCGTACATCATCTGAGAGTTGATCATAAGAGACTCCGAAATTCAGAGTCTGGTCATCTTCTGTCGTGAAGGTGAGAAACCAGTGTCCACCATCTAAGCCGGTTTTGGAATCTGCGTTTGTGATGATTTCAACGTCACCCAGGTATTCATTAACATCATCGAGTATACCCAATGCCTCTTCATCATCCATGGTTGATGTATCCAGGACAAGTTGGTCGTTGAAACGGGCTTCCATTGTTTCAACCTTGTAATTGAATGGTTCATAAGTAAAAGATTCATCGCACCCTGTGAGGATCCCAGTGAAGAGGACCATAACAAGTATTAA
>JBNJEC010000045.1:0-9237 GCA_051745505.1 Bacillota bacterium | reverse complement strand
TCGCCCGTGAAGTGAATGAAGCCCCCTTTGAATACCGCATGCACCACCTTGCAAAACAAGGCGACCTCACCTCAACTGGCGGCACCTTCAGAGATCCTATCATCCTAAACGCAATGATCAAGAAGGCAAAAGAGGCCTCGAACTATGACATCCTAAGAGATGCCTACAAAAACAAGTCAGTTTACAAAGGGATTGGCATGAGTTTGTTTTTACACGGATGCGGGTTCACCGGAAGCGGTGAAGCCGACATCATAAAAGCGAAAGTGAAACTGAAAAAGGATGAACAAGATGATATTCACATCCTTATTGCGGCTGTCGACATGGGCCAGGGGCCCAAAACGACCCTCAGAAAAGTCGTCTCAGATATCTTGGATGTCCCAATGGAAAAGGTTCACTACCCAAACCCTGATACGTTGAACGTCCCTGATAGTGGCCCAACCGTCGCCTCGAGAACCGCGATGATTGTAGGTGGGCTTTGCGCAAGGGCGGCAGAGAAACTCAAAAAGGACTATGTGAAAGGCAAGGCACAAACCGTCCATGAAACCTACGTGCAGCCCAAGGAAATGCAGTGGGATGAAGACGCCATGCAAGGCGACGCCTACCCAGCTTATTCATGGGGCGTAAACATCGTGGAAGTTGAAGTTGACAAGGAAACCTATCAAGTCGATGTCAAGAAGATGACCAGCGTCTATGACATCGGAAAAGCACTGGATGAAAAAATCATCGAAGGCCAGATACACGGCGGTCAGGCACAAGGCCTTGGGTATGGGTATTTGGAAGTCATGAACCACAAAAACGGTCGGATAGAACAAACCACCATGACCGACTACATCATACCGACTTCAGTTGACATGCCACCGATGAAAAGCCATATCATGGACAATCCTTACGCCCTTGGTCCCTACGGTGCCAAGGGGGCGGGAGAACTCACACTTGTGGGCGGTGCCCCTGCCCTCGCAAAAGCCGTCGAACAGGCGATTGGCAAGGACATCCACAAAATCCCGCTCACACCAGAATCCATAATGGAGCTGATGCATCGTGAAAAACACTGAGTTCACATTGAACGGAAAAGCCGTCTCTTTGGACATCGAACCTTCCAAACGGTTCTTGGACGTCCTTAGAAACGACCTCAATCTGAAAGGCCCCAAGGAAGGGTGTGGTGAAGGGGAATGCGGCGCATGCGCCGTATTGATTGATGGAAATATCGTCAATACCTGCATTTTGCCACTTGCGAACGTCGAAGGCAAAACCGTCACCACCATCGAAGGCTTTTCCAAAACCCAAAAATACGAAGTCATCAAAGAGGCCTTCAAGGATGAAGGCGGCGTTCAGTGCGGTTTTTGCACACCCGGCATGATCATTGCGACTGAAAGCCTTTTGAACAAAAATCCAAATCCAAGTGATGACGCCATAAGAATAGGACTCTCAGGCAATCTTTGTAGGTGCACGGGCTATGAACTGATTATCAAAGCCGTCAAACTGGCCGCGAAAAGGGGCGAAGGCTTATGGTAAGTCACATTCATCCAAACACCCTGCAAGAAGCGCTCAAACATCTCGAAGAAGAGCCTTGTCACATTGTTGCGGGTGGGACGGATCTTTGGGTAAAGCACAGAAACTGGGCCAACACGCCACCCAAATTCGACCAGAGTCTTCTTTATATCGCTCACCTTGACACCCTTTTGGGCATCAGGGAAGAAAGCGACATGCTTGATATCGGTGCGATGACGCCTTATGAAACCATTTTGAATCATCCTGCAACCCCGAAGATGCTCAAAGCATGCCTCTTTGAACTCGCCTCCCCCGCCATACGCCACGTCGCGACGCTCGCGGGCAATATCGCAAACGCCTCACCAGCCGCAGACGCCGTCCTTGTGCTCATTGCACTGGATGCATCAGTGGAAATAGAAAGTGCAAACAAGAAAAAATTCGAGAAAGTCAAAGACGTTATCACCGGCCCTGGCAAAACCACTCTGAAACAAGGCGACATGATTACAAGAATCATGATTCCCCTCAACACTTTTACGCATAAACTTTTTAAAAAAGTCGGAGGCCGCAAAGCAGACGCCATCAGCAAAATCGCCTTTGCAGGGGGCGCCCGCGTACGGGAAGGCAATCTTGAAGATTTGAACATCGCACTTGGTGCTGTGAACATCACGGTCGTTCGGGATGAACCACTTGAAAACAAGTACATTGGAAAGCCTGTCTCTACGCTTAAAAATCAAAAAAATGCTTTTCTCGATGAACTGAGCGCATCCATCAAACCCATAGACGACCAGCGTTCAAACGCCCTATACAGGAAACAGGTCGCCTTGAATCTCGTCTCAAACTTTATTGATTCGCTTTAATGAAAGGGATGATCCCATGGACACAAAAACACTCATGGCCCGCGCTAGCGGAAAAGAAAAAGCTTCAAAGGTTTTCAAGAATGCGCGTGTACTGAACGTCTATACCAAAGAGATAGAGAAAGTGGATATCGCTTTGGAGGGCGACACCATTATCGGGACCGGTGCATACGACGGCCAAGAAGAAATCGATTTGGAAGGGGCTTACGTCGCACCGGGATTTATTGATGGGCATGTGCACATCGAATCCTCGATGGTCACACCTGAACGCTTCGCTTCACTCGTCATGCCCCATGGCACGACCACGGTCATCGCCGATCCCCATGAAATCGCAAACGTCACCGGAGAAAAAGGCATTCGCTACATGCTTGAATGCGCCAAGCGCACCCCGCTCAATATCAAAATGATGATTCCTTCAAGCGTCCCTGCAACCACCTTTGAAACTTCGGGGGCCACGCTCAATAGCAAGGACATTGAAACGATGAAAGACCTGGAGGGGGTATTTGGCCTTGGCGAAGTCATGAACAACCCCGGCGTGATAAACGGGGAGAAAGACATCCATGAAAAACTAGCAATCATGAAAGACAGACCGATTGACGGACACGCGCCCGCTCTTAAAGGACTTGATTTGAATGCATACGTGCTCGCGGGCATCATGACCGACCACGAATGTGAAACCACCGAAGCGCTGCTTGATCGTGTGAAAAGAGGCATGTACGTACATCTCAGAGAAGGCTCACAGACAAGAAACGTCAAGGACCTTCTGCCTGCGGTCAACAAGAACACATTGCCAAGACTTCTCTTTTGCACCGACGACAAGCATCCTGAAGACATCAAGCAAGAAGGCCACATCAACTACAACGTAAACCTTGCGATCAAGTACGGCATTGATCCCATAGACGCCGTTTGCATGGCCACATTGAATGCGGCCAACTGTTACGGTCTCAAGGATCTTGGAGCCATTGCACCCGGAAAAAAAGCGGACTTCATTGTTTTTGATTCACTCAAGAGCATTCATCCGAACATGGTATACAAAGAGGGTGAATGCGTAGCGGAAAACAAGAAAATGCTAGCAGATGAGACCCCTTACGAGGATGAAACCCTTGAAAACACCCTCAACATTAAAACGGATGACTTGGAGTTCACCCTCTTTTTGAAACATAACACGGTTCACGTCATCGGTCTCAACGAAAACAACATCACCACGAAAGACCTTGTCAAAACCGTCAAAACAAAGGAAGGTATCTATCAAAACAGCGAAAAGGACGACATTATGAAAATCGCCGTTGTTGAAAGACACAAGGCGAGTGGAAACATAGGCTTGGGGCTTGTGGAAGGCTTTGGGTTCAAACACGGGGCCCTTGCGATGAGCATCGGCCATGACTCTCACAACGTTTTGGTCCTTGGAGACAGTGACGACGCCATGGAACGTGCGACCAAAAAGGTCGTTGCCATGCAAGGTGGCATCGCTTTGGCTGAAAGGAGCGGCCGTGTACAGGCTTTGCAACTCGAAGTCGCGGGGCTCATGACCAAGGCCCCCCACAAGACGGTTGAAAAGACCCTCAGTGACATGAAAGAAACACTTAGAATCATGGGGCTCAATGAAACCATAAGAGATCCTTTCATCCAGCTTGCGTTTTTGTCTTTGGCCGTTGTTCCGAAACTGAAACTCACTGACAGAGGGCTTTTCGATGTCGAAGCTTTCAAGCATATTGACATTGAAGCGAAGGAGGGTGAATAGCATGAAATTCGTCACCCACATGAGCTGTACCCTGTGTAAAACCACCTACGACAAATTTGCGGATATTCTCACCTGTCCCGCGTGTGGTGAAAAAGGCATTCTTGATATTCACTACGATTATGAAGCCCTGAAAAAAGTCATTACGAAAAAGTACTTCAAAGACTGCATGGAGCGTTCAATATGGCGTTATATCCCACTTATGAGTGTCCAAGGAGAAGAAGCGAACAAGACCCTCAAAGTAGGGTGGACCCCCCTTTATAGAGGCAGAAATCTTGAAAAGAGTCTCGGTCTTGAAAGCCTCACGTTCAAGGATGAAGGCGTGAACCCTACAGGATCACTTAAAGACAGAGCCTCCGTCGTCGCCACCATGAAAGCGTTGGAAGGCGGACACAGGACTGTCGCCTGCGCCTCTACAGGCAACGCCGCATCGAGTCTGGCAGGCAACGCCAGCAAGATGGGGCTCAAGAGCGTCATCTTCGTTCCAAAAAGAGCTCCTAGAGGCAAACTCACCCAGCTCCTTGCTTATGGGGCGGATGTAATCAGTGTTCAAGGCGACTACAAGGAAGCGTTCAAACTATCAAGAGACGCCATCAATCATTACGGCTGGTACAACCGAAACGCCGCAATCAATCCCCACATGGTCGAAGGCAAGAAGACCGTCGCCTATGAAATCATCGAACAGCTCAACTTCAATCCTCCAGATTGGATTGTGGTGAGTGTGGGCGATGGGTGTACAATCGGTGGCGTATACAACGGGCTTCATGATTTTTACGCCCTCGGGCTCATCGACCGCATGCCGAAAATTCTCGGTGTGCAAAGTGAAGGCTGCGCCCCTTTTTACACGGCCTGGAAGACCGGTAAGCCGATAGAGGAAACCGATGAGGATACCCTGGCTGATTCCATAGCGGTTGGCATTCCGAGAAACCCCGTGAAAGCCCTGAGGGCCATTGACAAGTCAAACGGCGCCTGGATTACCGTCACAGACGATGCCATCATCAAGGCGATAAAGACCCTTGGAAATCGTGAAGGGCTGTTCTGTGAACCCGCGGCCGCCGCGGCCTACGCAGGATTGGAAGAAGCCTTGAAACACTCCATCATTAAACAAGACGACCGCGTCAGTGTCATCCTGACAGGTAACGGACTCAAGGACCCTGATACCATTGGAAAAGCCCTGAAGGGGCCTCTCAAAATTGACAATGACCTGGATGCACTGATTGATCATATAGACACACAATGACTAAATCGAAGGAGCAATACACATGAAAAACATCCCATTCGGTCCAACGTATGAAGAAATGCTTCACCCAAGCAAAATTGATGCGTCCATCCGCAAAAGAGCCCTGAAAGCGAAAGAGGACGAACTCGATCCTTTGAACCTTTTCAATATCACCTGGCGAAAAGACGACAACTCCATCAACAAAGTCGTCCTTCCTAAAGCTCTGACAGGCGTTGATGCGAACATCGTGGTGCTGCTTGGCAAGGATTTTCCAAGCGGGTCACACAAAGTGGGCCCGGCCTATTCAACCCTGATAGAAGGTGCGGTTGATGGCACCATCGTGCCTGGCAAGCACAGAATTCTAGGGCCTTCCACAGGCAACTTTGGCATCGGGGTTTCTTATATCTGCAACCTCATGAATTACGACGCCACCGTCATCATGCCAGACAACATGAGCAAGGAACGCTACAAACGCATCAAACAGTACGGTGCGGACTTGGAACTCACACCCGGAAGCGAATCAGACGTCATTTTGACCCTTGAAAAGACGTTTGACATGGCGAAAGATGAGAAAAACGTCTCCCTTGCGCAGTTTGAACTGCTTCCGAACTACCGGTTTCACCGCTACGTCACCGGACATTCACTCATTGAAGCTGTCAAGGGGATTGGAAACTCGCGCATCGCCTGTTTTACATCAGCCCCCGGAAGCGCAGGAACACTTGGCGCAGGGGACCAGATCAAAAAAGAATTCCCAGAAGCCAAGATTGCGGCCTTAGAACCCTATGAATGTCCCACGCTCAGCGAAGGCGGGCGTGGTCAACACAGAATCGAAGGCATCGGAGACAAGATGTGTACCCTTATCCACAATGTCTTGAACACCGATTTCATCGCGAAAATCAAGGATGAACAGTCCGTACGCGGACTCAAGATCATTGAAGAAGGCAGCGACGTCCTCATAGACAACGGGGTGAAGAAAGAAGAAGCCGAACAATTGAAAGGCGTCTTCGGCATCTCGTCCATCTGCAATATCCTGGGGGCCATCAAGATGGCAAAACATCTCAAACTCGGCCCTGAGGACAACGTCGTCACCATCGCCACAGACGGTCCTGATCGTTATGGAAGCGTGCTTGAAGCCGTCGACAAGCGGTACTTGGAAGTTGAGGATTTTGTCATGGACCGTTGGTTCAAGGACCACTTTTTGAATGCTGAACCAAAAGACATTCTCGATACGCGCGTTGAAAGTGAAAAAGAGCGCCTTTACAGACAAAAGGAAAGCGACTGGATAAAATTCGGCTATTCCAAGGACTATCTCGATCAGATGAAACAGATGGCGTTCTGGGACGACGAATACGAGAAGGTCTTCACCTATAACAAACTGATAAAAAAATACAGGAAGGAGTCTTAGAATGGAGTTCAACACAATCCTCGAACATGCAAAGAAGTACGAAGCGGACATTTCACGGTTTTTGCGTGACATGATCGCCCTTCCCTCTGAAGGCAGAGAGGAAGAAGCCGTCATCAAGAGAATCAAAGAGGAAATGGAGAAAGTCGGCTTTGACGAGATTACCATCGACAAGATGGGCAATATCCTAGGGCGCATTGGAAGTGGCAAACACATCATTGCGATGGACGCCCATGTCGATACGGTCGGTGTAGGTGAGCGGTCCAACTGGACGTTTGATCCACACGTCGGTTATGAAGACGAAACCACCATCGGGGGAAGAGGGACAAGTGACCAGGAAGGCGGCATGGCCTCCATGGTATACGGCGCGAAAATCATCAAGGATCTGGACCTCGAAGATGATTACACCCTCTACATCACAGGCACCGTGCTCGAAGAGGACTGCGACGGACTGTGCTGGCAGTACATCATCGAAGAGGACAAGCTCAAGCCTGAATTCGTCGTCATCACAGAACCCACCTCACTCAATATTTACAGAGGCCACAGGGGAAGAATGGAAATCAAAGTCTCAACCCATGGTACCTCATGCCACGGAAGCGCCCCTGAGAGAGGAGACAACGCCATCTACAAGATGGCCCCGATCATCAGTGAACTGGAAAAGCTCAATCCGAAACTGAAACACGATGATTTTCTTGGGAAAGGCACCCTGGCTGTCAGTGAAGTCTTTTCACAGTCTCCTTCAAGATGCGCCGTTGCGGACGGATGTTCCATATCGATAGACAGAAGGCTCACCGCCGGTGAGACCTGGCAAGGTGCCCTTGATGAAATAAGAGCGCTTGAGTCAGTCAAGAACGGTAACGCGGAAGTCGAGATGTACGAATACAAGGAACCCTCCTATACAGGACTTGTATACCCCACAAAGGCGTACTTCCCAAGCTGGGTCCTGGATGAGGACCACATTGCCACGCAAACCCTCGTAGAAAGCTACAAGGGCCTCTTCAACAAGGAACCGCTTGTGGACAAGTGGACGTTTTCAACCAACGCCGTCTCCATCATGGGGCGTTACGACATCCCTTGCATAGGCTTTGGTCCGGGCTTTGAAGAACAGGCCCATGCCCCCAATGAAATCACGAAAAAAGACCATTTGGTCAAAGCGGCCGCCATGTACGCCGCTATCCCGAAAATCTATATGAAACGCAAAAATCATAAGGAGTGATTCCATGAACCCTTCATTTAAAGGCAAACACTTTATCACCCTACAGGAATGGGACACGAATCAAATAGATACCCTTCTTGAAGTCTCTTCAACGCTCAAGGAGAAATTTCTGAACAACGAAATCACCAATTACCTTGAAAACAAGACATCATTTTTGATGTTTTTCGAACAATCCACCCGCACGAGAAACTCCATGGAAGCGGGCATCGCCCAACTGGGAGGCCACGGCAATTTCCTGGATACCTCGACCATGCAGATATCCCATGGTGAAAAGGCCAAGGATACGGCCATCATCTTATCGAGTTACGGCCACGCCATTGCATGCAGAAACTGTTTCTGGGGCATTGGGAATAAGTTTCTTCGTGACATGGCCGCGCACGCCACCGTACCTGTGATGAACCTGCAGTGCGATCTTTACCATCCCATGCAGGCCTTGGCTGATCTCATGACCATCAAGGAAGTCAAGAAAACCATGAAAAACCTCAAGGTATCCATCATCTGGGCGTATGCAACCTCGCACAAGAAACCGATCAGTGTACCCCTTTCACAAAGTCTGTTGTTTCCACGCTTCGGTATGGACGTCACTTTGGCGCACCCTGAAGGCTATGAACTTCCTGAGTGGGTCATCAAACAGGCGAAGGAAAACGCCGAGAAAAACGGTGGCACGTTCAGAGTGACGCACGATCAGGAAGAAGCCTACAAGGACGCGGACATCGTCATCCCGAAAAACTGGGGAAGCTGGGTGTCCAACCAGTCCAAAGACGTGCTTGATGACGCCCTTGAATCAAACAGACACTGGAAATGCACGGAAACACTCATGAATATGGCAAGCGACACGGTATCCTACATGCACGCTCTGCCTGCGGACAGAGGCAATGAAGTGGAGGACTCAGTCATAGACGGCAAGCATTCCATTGTGTATCAGGAAGCTGAAAACAGACTTCACACCGCCAAAGCGGTCATGGCCATGACCATCGGAGACAAATAGAAAAACACATAATAAAAGCGACGCTTTCTACGAATTGTAGAGAGCGTCGCTATTTTTAGTAAAGCTGCTTGTTTTTTTCCTTGTACTCCTTGAACAGAGTCAGACAATCCTCGCGGTAGGCTTCCTTGGTGATAAGAATGGATTCATCCTTCTGGTTTTTTCTAAAATACTCATAAATAAAATCGTCGCGAAACCCTATCGCGTCCGCATCTTCAGGTCTGCAGCCGTAAATAACGGTTTTGATGTTCGCCCAGATGGTCGCCCCAAGACACATGGGACATGGATAGGCAGTCGTATAGAGGGTGCAGTCGCTTAAGTCATGCGTACCCAGT
>JBNJEC010000044.1:0-9282 GCA_051745505.1 Bacillota bacterium | reverse complement strand
GACCATTGCCTTTTTACCCATGACCATTGGGATTGCGTTTGTGATGATCAAGGCCATCAGCGGCAAACAGTTTAAAAAGAAACGTATTGTGACGCTTGGATTCAGACATGAATACTATATGAAAAATGTCTACTATCTTTTGCTAAAACAACTGGCCTTTTACCTTCCAATCCTGGCTGGAGGAGTAGTTTCTGGCTTGTTTCTTGGCTTGTATGGGAATTTTGAAACAAGCATCGGTGTCACCATTTTCAATCTCGTTTTATTTTCAATCCCCTCAGCACTTATTGCGCTCATGTTTGCGATGGTCCCATATTTACTGGCAGATCCAAAGTTCAATCAAAGAAATCACAATCCACTAAAAGTCAGTGCTCGCATCATGAAGGGGCATTACTTGCGCCTTATCCTCATTAGACTTTTCTTCTTGCCGTGGCTCGCATTAAATGTTTCAAGTATTGCGGTCGTGTTTTCTTCGTTTTATACAAGCCTCTTCAACATGGAAACACCGGCAGAAGGCTTTTTGACGTCGTCACTTTTACTTATTCCGCTTATGTATCTTCTGTTTTTGCCTTGGTACCGTATGATGCATGCAGAGCTTTATGTAACATTGCGTGATAAAGTCAAGGGCTATCAATAACCCTTGTCAATCTTTTTAACGGGCATTGATTTTTAAAACCGGAAGGATGATACTGTGTCTGCAAACATCATTGGGTTTACTATTTTACTTATGGGTGTAGGACTCATTGCCGGGAAAGTCATACGACTTAAATTCAGTATTTTTTCCAAATTCTTTTTTCCAAGCAGCATTATTGGGGGCATCCTTTTTCTAATGCTTGGGCCTGAAATGCTGGGAAGAATCATCAGCAGGGAACACGGGGTATTCACAGGAGACGTCCTGGAAGTGATGGCCAGTGTACCGGGATTGCTGATTTCTTTTATTTTTGCGGCGCTTTTCCTTGGTAAGAAGATCCCGCCTATCAAATCCATTTGGATGATGGCGGGCCCTCAGGTATCCTTTGGACAAACACTTGCCTGGGGACAGTATGTCGTGGGGATTCTCGTGACCGCACTCGTACTCGTTCCTTTCTTTGATGCCTCTCCGATGGCAGGGGCCCTCATTGAAATAGGGTTTGAAGGTGGGCACGGTACGGCTGCAGGGCTTGCGGGGACCTTCAGTGAACTCGGATATGAAGAAGGTGCGGACTTGGCCATAGGCCTCGCTACAGTCGGTGTCATTGGGGGTGTGCTCATTGGTGTCATACTCATCAACTGGGCCGTGAGAAAACAGAAAACAGCGTATTTAAGAGATACAAGCTCAATGGATGAAAAAGATCTTCGAGGAGTCATCGAACCTGAGAACCGGACTTCAAGAGGCCTGGTTACCGTCAAGTCTCAGTCAATCGAGCCACTGGCATTGCATGTCGGCCTCATCGGTATCGCTGTGCTTATTGGAAAACTTATGCTTGAGGGTCTTGTTTGGGTGGAAAATGCGACCTGGGCCTCAAACGGTGGAACGGTCATCATGGGGTATTTGCCACTCTTTCCTTTGGCCATGATTGGTGGGGTCATCCTGCAGAAACTTCTCGACAGATTTGACACGTACGAACTCGTTGACAGAGAAATGGTGAAGGGCTTGCAAGGTCTTGCCCTCGACTTTCTGATACTGAGTGCCATTGCGACCCTTTCTTTGGGGGTCATTGGTGAGAACATCATTGTGTTTTCCGTGTTGGCGGTTGTCGGGATATCCTGGAACCTCTTTGCCTTCATGGTCCTTGCAAGGCGTATGATCCCGAAAAACTGGTTTGAAAGAGGCATCGGTGATTTCGGTCAGTCCATGGGTATGACCGCCGCAGGGTTGATGCTTATACGGATTGTCGATGGCAAGAATGAAACGGGCGCCATGGAAGCGTTCGGTTATAAACAACTTCTTTTTGAACCGTTTGTGGGAGGTGGCATCATGACGGCGGTGAGCGTACCGCTGATATTCAACTTTGGACTGTGGGCGGTATTCATTTTCGTTTTTGCGATGATGGTGATATGGTTGCTTGTAGGCCTGCTTTATTTCGGCCGCAAAGATGCAAGCGAAATATCTAAAACTTCAATTGAAAATACTCCAGACTAACGCGATATGCCTATAAAAAAAACGAATTACATGGTTTGTAATTCGTCTTTTTTAATGGATCAGACGTTTGATTCAAGTTGTCCCTGGATATTGTTGATTGCAAGTGTTTTTTGATAGGCTGGGGTATGACTGTAAAGCTCTTTTGTATAGGGGTTTCTTTTGTGCTTGATGATTGTCCGGAGCTGATAGGTCAGTACGCCTAGGTTTGCTAATAGACTTACGATGCTTAGTACGAGTTTAGGAAGCGTGTCGTGTGTGGGCACAATCGAAAACAATGACCATGTTGAATACATGGGAAAGGTCAAGGTGAACATTGCGAAAAGCGCAAGTGTTTGTGCACGGTGTTGTAGCCATGCACCTTTTCCAATAGAAAACCCTGTGATGAGTGCAATGGAAAGAAGCACAACCCCGGCATAAAAGGAACGATCGGGAATACAGTTATAAACATATGAGATATTCCATAGGCTGTAGCTAATCATGTAAAACCAGAGTTGATCCGCCCAAATCATATCACGAGATTTCGTATTCGCAACGCGTATCATGCCCCATCCTGTAAGTGTGACAATGGTTATGATTCCTGCGATGCCATTGAATATGTTCCAAAGCCCGCCTTGTAGAAACAGTCCGTTTTCCACGACTCCGTCATAAGCATAAATCTGAAAATCACGAATGACGGCTTCAGCGATATTGATTGAAAGAATTCCGAGAGGGAAGAAAAGAAATTTTTTGTTTATCTGAAGTTTTTTGCTGTAACGAATGGCCATGAAACCGATGACGCCTGCGAGTGCGGAATAAACCTTTACCCAGGCGAACCAATTACCTGAAGTAGCGTCGTTTTGACTGGTCGTGGGCCATATGAATACTGTAAAGACTATGGGAACAAGAAGAAACATGATTATTGAAAGCAGCTTTGATCGTCTTGTGAATTCGTTGAGTGTAAACAAGCAAAGCAGCAGAAGGGCGACCCCAATAATATTGATCAGGGTGTAATTCTCGTAGAAAAACATAATGGTCACCTCGTAATCGTATATGTCATGAAAATAATTTGGCAAGCATCTTGATCGTCTTACTTACCAAGGGCTTTGATTGCTCTGTAGCCTTTGAGGTCGGTGTAGAGATCTTTCAAATAAGGGTTTCGTTTTTTCTTGAAAATCCTGTATACCATATAAATTAAGACGACTGCATTGGCAGCCAGTGCCAATGCGCTTACTGTAATATAAATCGCTTCGTTGTAGGTTGATTGAACCACGAATAATCCCTCATCTTGGAATCTTGGAAAGGTCTGTGCGAACATGCACCACAGTGCAAGGGTCTGGGCACGATGCTGAAGCCAGGCGCCTTTTCCAATGGTAAAAGCACATAAAGTAGGTGCTGCGAGCAATGCAAGTCCCGCATAAAATGAATGAGAGGGCAATGCATTATAAGTATAGGCAAAGTTCCATATGCAGTAGGCTATAATCCAAAACCACAGCATGTCAGGCCAAATCATATCCTTACTATTGTCTTTTTTGGTCTTTTTTCTGATGATGATTCCAAAGAATCCTGTAATTGTGATGATGTTTAATATTCCGGCTGCGGCATTCATATAGTTCCACGGCCCCCCCATCACACCGACCACTTCACCCATGATGGGTCCCGAGTGCGTATTCCAGTGCAACGCAGCGATTTCAATATCACGCGTAACAGCCTGAAGGATGTTGATGGCCAAAATAAACGCCGGAAATAAAAAAATCCATTTGTGATCGCGAAGTCGCCATGTGATTTCCCCGGTTTTTCTGTTTTTTCTTTCGAGATGTCGAATGAGGAAAAATCCAATGGAACCCACCAAAGCAGAGTACACTTTGGCCAAGTGAAACCAGTCAGTATAAGTGACGTCTGATAAGACCGTCATCCACAGTGTAGTAAGGACAATAGGCAGAAGGACAAAGGCTAAAAGAGCAATGATTTTGAAACGTCGGGTTAATTCATTGGCCAAGAAAAGGGCTACCAGAACCAATAGCCATATGGCGAAAATCAGCAAACTTGAATCTGTATTCGGAAAAACATACATAAATTTTCTCCTTATCATTTATTTCAATACAGTAAATATAAACATTAAAGCTTGAAGGTAAATCTGATAATGATTATTCAGCATGAATTCTTTGAATCATGAATTCTTTTCCTGTGATGATACTGAATTCATTTGAACCGCATTTTGGACAGAGGTTGTCGTTTTGAACCAGATTGTAAGTGAACCCACAAGCCTGGCATTTGCCAATACCAGGCGTGATTTCGAGTTCAAGTTTCGTATTGTGAAGTTTGGATTCTTCAACGGCTATGGGGTAAACATCTCTTAAATACTTCGGTACAACGCCTGAGAGTTCACCCACTCCCAATACCAGCTTATCAATTCTCTTTATATCGTGTTCGTCCATGTAGTTTTCCATCTGTTTGACAATTTGGATGACGATGCCGAGTTCATGCATCCTTATCGCTTCTTGTGAATTTGCCTTTGAATTTTCTTGCGGTAATTCTTACTTTGCGTTTAAGAGCGTGTTTGATGACCGCTTTTTTGAGATCCGGGAAATCCACCCCTGTTTCATTGCGCGTCTTGACAAGGCTGATGGCATCAAATTCACAACGTGTCGTACATGCACCACACCCTACGCACATGAACTCGTCTACGACGGAGATACCACAATTGAGGCACCGTTTTGATTCATGCTGAATTTGGTCTTCTGTGAGGGTACCTGCAGTTTCATCAAAATCGTTTTTGTAGTCTTTGACTGGACGATGATACACCTTTTCTCTTGAAACATTGTCATAACTCGTGACATCCATGAGGGTCTTGTCAAGTGCCTTGTAGTCATTGCGCTTGCGTCCGTATACAAGCGATTGACCACGTTGTACGTATCGATGCAGTGAGACTGCGGCTTCTTTACCGAGTGCGATCGCATCAATGGCAAATTTAGGGCCCGTGGCAACATCTCCGCCTGCAAAAATATCAGGATCGGTGGACTGCAACGTGATTTCATCGACTTTAATGGTCTGGTTTTTATTGAGCTCAACATCGGTTCCCTTAAGCAGTGTGTCCCATTTGATGACTTGACCGATTGCGATTAAAACCTTGTCTGCTGGTAAAGTGATGGTATCGTCTTCATCAAAGATTGGGGCGAACACGCCGTCTTCATTCAAAACTTGCGTGCAACGCTTGAACTCCACGGAAGTAACTTTCCCGTTTTCCATGATGAATCTTTTAGGACCGTATCCGTTCATAAACTCAACGTTCTCTTCAAGGGCTTCGTGTATCTCGTCTTCAAGAGCAGGCATGCCTTCTCTTGATTCAAGAGAGACAAGTGTTGTAGTGTCTGATCCCATGCGTATAGATGTCCTTGCGACATCGATTGCGACGTTTCCACCACCGATGACGACGGTGGTGCCTTTATGGGGTTTCTCTTTTTTGAGGGCTACGTTTCTCAGATAGTCAACCCCTGTTTTTACGTTTGCACTGTCTTCACCTTGAAGTCGCAAGTATCGTCCATCCTGCGCACCAATGGCGATGTAAAAAGCGTTGTAGCCACCTTTTTTCATATCGGGAATGGTGATGTCCTTACCAACCTCAATACCGGTTTTAAAGGTTACGCCGAGTTCTCTTAAAACGTCGATTTCAGCATTGATGACATCTTTGTTAAGACGGAATGCAGGAATGCCAAGATTAAGCATGCCGCCGAGGGTTTTCTCTTTTTCAAAGACAGTCACACTATACCCTTCAATGGCTAAGTAAAAAGCACACGATAGGCCTGATGGGCCCCCTCCGATGACAGCGATGTGCTTGTCTTTGAAATCATGTTTGATTTCTGGAATGTATCGTTCGTCTTCATTCAAGTCTTTCTCTGCGATGAATTTCTTGATGTCATCTATGGCCACCGCTTCATCGACTACACTTCGTGTACAACCTGCCTCGCAAAGGGCTGGACAAATGCGACCACATACTGCTGGAAAGGGATTGTCTTTCTTGATGAGTTTCAAGGCTTCCTTGTATTTACCCTGGCTTGCGAGTTCGATATAGGCAGGGATTGAGATATGAGAAGGGCATTCTGTTTTACAAGGTGCAGTACCTGTTTCAAGAGATTCACTTCTGTTGGTTCTGAAAGCGAAATTCCATTTTTCTTCGCCCCAGTCGCTGTTAAATGGAACGTCTTTGCGTATTTTTGTTTGAGCTTCAATTGATTTACAGAGTCTTTCACCGAGTTGAATCGCACCTGTAGGGCACACATCCACACATTCACCACACCCTACGCAATTGTCCTTGTCGACTTTGGCGGTGTAGTTCGACCGAACCATGTCGGGATTGTTGTACATGGTTGCAGAGCGAAGGGCATAACATGAACAGTAGCAGCAGTTGCAAATGGCGTGTGTATGGCCCTCACCTTCCACATTTGGAATTTGGTGCATAAGGCCGTCTTTTTCGGCTCTTGCAATAATCGATTCGGCTTCTTCCTTGGATATTTCACGGCCACGTCCCGTACGGATATAGTATTCTGCCGCATCATCGAGCTGAATGCACATATCTTCTTTCAAGTGACCACAGCCTTCACCCATTTCTTCGCGTGAGGTTCTGCAAGAACAATCTGATACAGATATCACTCGGGCGTTGTTCAAATACCTTGATACCTCTTCGCTTTCTGCAACGCGTGAGGTTCCATCCAGTGATGACTCAATAGGGATGACACGCATGAGCCCTTTACCTACCGGAATATTGCCTGCGGCTACCGGGTTTCTGAGTCGTCCGTAATCATCAAAAGCTTTGGCAATCTGTGGATACTTTCTGACATTTTCCTTGTTGTTGACAACCATTTCAAATATGCCAGGCACCCAGGTCTCATGCCAAAATTTATCCACGCCATCTTTCTTGTTCACAGTCGCGACACCGGCATCTGCCAGGTCCCAAAGAATGACATTTGTGTTTTCCACTGATTTGTTGGCCCGTTTTGCCACTTCTTCAACAGTCATATGCACTCTGAATTCAAGTGCAAGGGCCACCTCGGCCATTTCTTCAGTGACTACCTTTTCAAGAAGTAAATATCTTGGATCATCATAGGAGAAGCCTTTTTTTGATCCGAATTTTATATTCGATACCTTGTGACAGAATTCCAGCAGTTTTTCGTTTTTAATCATGTGTGTACACCATTTTCTATTTTTTTAAGAAGGTATTCGGTCCAGGCTTCCATGCCTTCACCTGTTTTGGCTGACAGTGGGAAAATCTTGATGTCGGGATTCAGTTTTCTCACGTTTTTCTCTAGTGCGTTAAAATCGAAATCAAAAACGGAAGTGGTATCGATTTTACTGACCAGAAGCACATCGACCTTTTTGAACATTTTTGGGTATTTGAGTGGCTTATCGTCCCCTTCAGGGACAGAAAGAATCATGCAGTTGAGGTTTTGTCCAAGATCATAACTCGCTGGACATATGAGGTTGCCAATGTTTTCCACTACCACAAAGTCAAGCTTTGAGCTCTCAATATCATCGAGACTTTGTCTGACCATGGCGGCATCGAGATGGCACATGCCACCATTGTGAATCTGAATGACATCGACACCGGTTGTCTGGATGGTTAATGCATCCACATCACTGTCAATATCAGCTTCGATAATGCCAATACGAATTTTTTCTTTTAGTCTTTCAAGGGTAGAGACCAGCATTGTCGTTTTTCCTGAACCGGGACTGCTCATCAGGTTCATCATGTAAGTGTCTTGTTCTTTCAGCATGTCTCTGTTTTCCTGTGCTTCCAAATCATTGTTCGCGTACACGCTTTTTTTAACTTCAATAACTCTTAATGCATCCATAAGTATCTTCCTTTCAATATCCGTAGGCTCTTGCTGAATTTTTCATAACATACGGTTTGTTTCTGTATACTAGGCCCCAGTAAAAAATATATAGACTGTGAAGCACCAGGTTCGCAACTCCCCAGGTGGTATGAACTGTTTGACTATACCAAGCTGTAGAATCCATGATGGGGTTGAAAATATCGTAGGATGAGCGAACCAGTATATGGATTCCAAGCGTATAGATTCTTCCCATGAGCCAAAGATCAGATCTTTTCTTGATGAGCATCCAAAGAAGCGGAACCGTGAGTATGCATAAACTTGATGCAAAGTAAGAGGGATTCTCACCATAAACGAATGCCGCATTCCACAAGGTATACAACACACACCATGCCACAGGCAAATTCGCAATGAGCTCTCCAAAATTCTTATTGCCATCATGCTTGGCTATGTACCAGTGTCTGATGGGCAAGGGAATCGTTACCATCAGAATAACCCCACACAAGGCGTTATAGGGGTTCCCCATTTGAAAATCCGTGAGGGTCGCTTCAAGAATATTAAGTGCAAGGACCCCAAATAGAATCCATAAGGGCCATTCCTTCTTAAGACTTTTGTACTTGTCTTCGTATTTTCCGCTGTTTGCCATTCTCACAAAAGACACAAAGCACAAAGGAATGAGGACACTTAGGGTCTTGGACCACCGGAAGAACCCTTCAAGGTTGATGAACCAAAGCGGAAAGGTAAACAAGGCGAGAATGAAAAACCACTTGTAAAATTTTTCCTTTTCCCTTGTGAATTCCAAGAACATAAAAAGAAAAAGCATATAGGTACTCATTGAAACAATAAAACTAAGTGCATCCATGGCACAACCTCCAATATTTGTAATACATCTCTATTTACAATTATATGGAAAGGGTTTCAAATAATCTATCTATTTATAAAAGTCTATTTAGCAATAAATGCCTAAAATTGATATATTTAATCATTAAATAGCAAAAAAGTCATAAAATATAGTAAATTATGACTTTGTTTGTTAATATGATGTTGGTGATGAAAATGAAAAAAGAATGCAAAGACATCTTTCAATCTTACAACCTGCCCTTCAAGACTTATTTCGTAGATTGTGTCAGTCATGAAAAGACCGTGCACTCTGATATTGAACTTATTTGGGTTCTCAAAGGAAAGGCGACCATCGAAACCGATGAATCCACGTTCACGCTTTTGCCTGAAACGGTCTTCATGGTCTATATGAATGAACCGCATGCCATTCATGCAGAGAAGGATACATTAGTGGTATCCTATAGACTGGATAATGACTACCTTCATGAAAGAGGGCTATTCTTTGAAAAAATAACTTTT